>CAYNIS010000215.1:0-6381 GCA_964397055.1 uncultured Rhodospirillaceae bacterium
AAAACCGCCTTAAAACTCCGGAACAGACGCTTTCTTCAAAGTGTCCGACCGCCTCGTCGCGCTCATTCAGCGCGATCGGCCACGTTTCACCGGTTGAGGGCGCCGATGACTTCCGCCCGGACTGTCGGCCAGAGGGAGCCGAGGCCATGGCGACCGCCGTCGACCTCGACGAAGCGGGCGGCGATGCCGCGCGCGGCCACCGCCTCGACATAGTCGCGGGCGAGACGGCTGCGGGTGTTGCCGTCGCGGCTGCCGGTGATCGCGATCACCTCGATATCTTCCGCCAGGGCATCGACATAGCTAGACGGGCTCTCGCTATTGCGCCAGGCAGAGCGTCCGCGATCTCGGCGCCAGCGCGACACGTCGCAGGGACAGGCGACCAGCACCGCAAGATCGACCAGGTCCGGCTCGCGCCCGATGATCGCCCCGGCCATCGCCGCGCCGCCGGAATGCCCGACCAGCACGACGCGTGCCGCCCCGACACGCTCCCTCAAGGCGGCGACGGCCGCCCCGATGGCGCGGTTGTTGCGCGCCGTGTAGTGGTCGCGGCGGCCATTGATCTCGCCCTCGCTGCGCCGCCCGTCCCCGGCCGGATAGCCAGGGCGAACCATGGCGACGACATGCGCGGTCGGAAGGGCCGTGGCGAGGTCCTGCGCCCGTTCGATGTGATAGTCGGCCGCCCCGCCGCCGGAGACATCGCCATGCAGGAGGACGACCAGGGTGTCGACGCCGGTGTCGACGCCGGTGTCAGTCCCGGTCTCCGGCCCGAACCCGGTCACGGCGAGGCACAGGCCACCGCCGTCGACGAAACCGGGTTCCTCGCACGCCGACGCACTGGAAGACGCGAGGAACAAGAAGACGACGGCAATGACGAAGAGCCCAGGCAAGAGATTCAGAACCCCAGGTCCTTGAAGCCCTGGATCATGTTCTTCAGGAACCGGATGTCGGTCTGGAATTCCCGGATCACCGGCAGATAGCCGTAGCAGTGCTCGCCGTCGTCATCCTGGAACTGGCGGAACAGCGGGATCGCGTGGGACGCGCAGAACGACTTGTAGCGGCAGGGCGCGCATTTCGGGTGGCTCATCAGCTCGCGCACGACCTGGCGCAGCATGCGGTCGATGACGCCGCCCCTCTCGGTCACGATGTCCTGGATCGAGCGGTCGCGGATGTTGCCCAGCGGTTCGAAGCCGAAATTCCGGTCGAGCACGTGCTGGCCCACCGATTCCGACCACACGTTGAGATCGAGATTGTGGTCGATGTAGAGGGAGGTCAGGAAGATATCGCGCGTCTTCTCCCGGACATTGGCGATGTCGAACGGCTCCGGCTCCGGCAGGCGGGCGAGATCGACGCGCCCGTCGGGGCCGACCGCATCCCATTCGCCATACTCGTCGAGCAGGGTGACGGCATACTCGCCGAGCGGGATCGGGTGGATGTCGAACTTGTTCGCCAGGATGCCGCGGGTGACATCGGTCAGCCAGTTCACCTCCTCGTCGATCGGCACCAACTGGGTCGTGCGGAAACCGCGGGTGCGCGCCGGGGAGTAGCGGCCGAACTGCATCTGGGTCCCGATGTCGCCGACCGGGGCCACCGCCTCCGCCACGAATCTTTCGGCGGGGAACTGATCGAGGAGGCGGCGGGTCACCAGCACCTCCGGATAGCCCAGGATGTCGTGGCGGCGCATCTCCAGGATCATCTCGCGCAGGTAGTTGCCGTCGTCGGCGACCGGGTCGTAGATGATTTCCAGATAGTAGTTGCCGGGAACCCGCTTCTTGAGCTCGATGAATTTCGAGATGTCGTCGGTCGGCGCGGTGGAGAAGACGCGGTAGTCCGACTTCAGCGTCGCGGCCAGCGCCTCCAGCTCGTCCAGCGGCAATTCGGAATGATTGCCGAAGCGCATGGTGTAGCTGTAGTGGTTGACCTGGAAACGACCCTTGCCGAAATAGCCGAAGTCCTTGTTGTTCAGGTATTCCGACGCCCAGTCATAGTATTCGGTGACGCGGGACTGGATCAGCTCCATCTGTTCCTGGGTCAGGATGTTCTGGAACCGGGCGTCGTTCTTGAAATGCTTGTCGACGACGCAGCCCGGACAGCCGCGCGAACAGCCGTCATAGCTGTGGATGGCGAACTGGACATCGTCCATGACACCCAGGGTCGAGCCCTCTCGATCGAACAGCTGGCTGTTCGAATGCGGAACGGCGGTGGTCGGCGGCTTGGCGATCGCGTCGTCAGGCATGGGACCTCCTTTCGAAGACCAGGTTCATCGCACTTGGACACACATCGGTTCCGCCCGGGTGGCGGCGCAGGGTCAAAAGCCCCAGCTTGTAGGCACCGCCCGCGATGCACGGCCCCATATGCGGGCATGCCCGACAGGCGGGATTGCGCATCAGCCGGGCGATATCCCGGCGCGGGTTGTCGACCATCTGCGCCTGACCGGCAACCCGCGGCGCATCGGGATCGAAACGCACCGGGTCCATGTCCGCCAGAAGCGTGTTGAAGCCGCGGTGCCAATGACCGTCGGCGGTGATGTAGACGATTGAGGCAATCGACCGATCGATCTGGTGGACCAGGCTGTCGAGCCCGGCCGCCCCGTTGGTCATCGCCGGGCCCGCGCGATTGGTGATGTTGGCGTCGAGCCCCAGACGCTCGGCCATCGCGTCGAAGTCGGCGAGCCAGCGGGCCAGGACCTGAAGCTTGTTCGGGTCGCCCGCCGCCTGATCGAAGGTCGGGACCCAGCCGAGGTTGACCGGGAACCGGTAGTCGCACAGGAACTGCTCCAGCCAGCCGACATCCGGCAGGCTGTCGATCCCGACATTGAGGAGGATGATGTCGCCGTTGCCATCGACCGACCGACCGCCGCGATAGGCCTCGATCTCGGTCAGGAAGCGGTCGATGTTGCGCCAGTAAGGAGCGGAAGAGAGGGCGGTGTTGGCGACCACCAGAAAGCGCGGGTCGACATCCGTGCCGCTTGCCTGGAAGCGGTCCATGATCGCCTTGGCGCGGTCGATCTGCGGCTCCAGCCGGCCGACAAGGGAGGTCGACATCTCCATCGCCGCGTGACGGTAGTCGACGGCGGCCTCGGCCGCCTGCGCCACGGCGATCAGCGCGTCGATGCTCGTTTCCGGCAGAACCAGGGTGTTGCCGCGCCCGAGGGTCAGGAACAACGAGCCGACGTGTGGGTAGGCCCCGGCCACCCGGGCCAGGCCGGCCTCAATGCTGGCGACCGTCATGAGCGGTGCCTCCGACCGACGTTCGGCCAGGCTCAGCACGCAGGTCGGGCAGGTACCCCGGCAGGTGCCGGTATAGTCCATCGCGACGACGAGTTCCGGCACCGCCTCCACCGGAGATCGCCCGGCGGTTTCCGGAACCGACGGTCCAGGGCGATGCCAGGGTGAATGCTGGGGCGGGGCAATCGCCATGGCTGTCGCCGACCGGCCTACTCGGCCGCCTCCCTGACTTCCGGATCGGCGGCACTGGCCGCCTCGTAGAAGTGCTCGAAGAGGGCGCGGGCGACATGCGGGCAGGACTTCGCCCCGTTGTTGCGGCCGCGCAGCACGGTATTGAAAACGTGGAAGCCGGTCGCGGCACAAAAGCCGGAATACTCGCAACTGGCACAAGCGCGGGTGCGGCTGTGGGCCGCCATGATCCGGCGCTGGACCACCGGTGTGCCCGCCGCCATCAGCTGGGCGATCGGCGCGTCGCGAAGATTGCCCAGCGGCGCATAGCCGAAGCGTTCCGAATGGGGCACGTCGCCGATCGCCTCAAACTTCGGCAAGAGATTGCCGAGATGGTCGATCTGGATGGAGCGCGCGATGGTCTGGGGGATCATCTCCTCGACCGAGCGCGCGGTCGTCGCCTCCGACAGGTCGCCGACCCGGCACATGACGGAATTGACACTCGCCATCAGGACCGGGCGGAAGCTGGAGGAGACCGTGCCGCGCGCTTCGACCGTGCGGTCGAAATCAAGCAGCCATTGGGTCAGGAACGGCATGTCCCCCGTGGTCAGCTCGCGATTGCCGAAGGTCGGGGTCCAGTTGACGGTCAGCTCGTCGAAGGCGTTTTCCTCGGCGAAGGCGTAGATATCGTCGGCGCTGATCTGGCGAACGGCCCGGTCGGAGAGGTTGATCGAGAGGTCGACCCGGCCGAACAGCGCCTTGGTGTCGAGGATCAGGCGCCGGTAGATGCCGCCGAACTTGCGGTCGTAAAGCAGCGCGGGGTCGAGCACGACGACCGGAAGCAGGGGGATCTCCCCGACGATCCCGGCCAGCCGCTCGAGCCGCGGCATCAAGCGTTCGTGTTTGCCGATCAGGGCTGTCGTGAAGAAAACGGCGGAATGCTCCGGCTCGCGCGGCTTCGCGCGCGCCACGACCGCCGCCCCCAGCTGGTAAATCCGCTCAAGATAGGCATCATCCATCATCAGATGGTCGGCGATGCCATAGGTCAGGTTCAGCCGGCTGAGCTGCGGCAAGTGGTCGACATAGCCAAGCAGCCGCTCAATCGCGAGATCGAGCACGTCCGCCGCCATATCAGGCGCCGCCGCCCGCCGTTCCCCGGCGGACAGGACACAGCCGCCACAACTGCCGGGGCAGGCGTAGACGTCGTCGATCTGAACCTGCAGCTCGTTGGTGTTCGCCACCATAACCTCCCTCGCCCGCGACGCTTGTGCGGGCAGGCCCCTCAACGGGCCTTGTCTCACAGTCTTATCGTCAACTTTCAGTCAACGTCCGGGCGGGCCGTCAGGTTCACGACCCCACGGGCGCTCAGAAGGCGACCTTCCCACGGTACTCGCCATAGCGCGGCTGAAGCCCGCCCTCGTGCGCCGAGCGCATGTGCTTGATGAACTTCTTGAACCCGGGACAGTCCTCGTCGGTATCAGGGTCCCAGTACTGGAAGATGACGCCGCAGCCCGACCGGCAGACACGGTATTCGTCACAGGTGCGGCAGGCCTTCTTCGGCTTCGACGCCTCGATCACCTTCGCCCGGAAATCCCGGGACTCGGCCACCTCCGCGACGGACTGCTCGATCACGTTGCCGAGCCATTCAGGGTCGAGGCCGCCGCCCGCCTCCAGGCAGGTCGCGGTCTTGCCGTCCCAGTCGATGTCCATCGACCCGGCGATGATCGGGCAGACGATATCGTCGAGCGGTTCGCCGGACGCGATCGCGGACAGCATGCTTTCCGGCGGATTGACGAACAGTTCCGGGTCCTGGTCGCGCCGTTCGAAGTACCACTCTGCCGCGTCGATCAGGAAGTTGGAGGTGTCGACGAATTCCGGGAACATCTCGTCGCGGTTCACCAGCCCGTCGCCGGACGGGATGAAGAAGCCGAAATGGATCTGCTTGATGCCGCGGCTGTAGTGGTGATCGAGAAGGGCACGGGCCCCCATCTTGACCACCGGGGTGGTGACCGCGGTCGTGACCCCGACATCCAAGCCCTCGTCCTTCAGCGCCTGAAGTCCGACCCGCCACATTTCCTCCAGCCGCGGCTTGGGAAAGCGGGTTTCCGGCTCGTAGGACGTGTTGATGCGATCGAAGTGCTTGGCGATCGGCACGATGTCCCGGGACAGGAGGTTCGAGACCATGATGATCTCGAAGGAAAAACCCAGGCCCTCCAGGATATCGCGCGCGGCCGGAATGTTCTCGTCGAAGAATGCGCGGCCGAGGATCGTTGGCTCGCCGCCGATCACGTGGATTTCGGCGTGATCGTACTTGATCTTGACCATGTGCTCGGCAATGCCGGCGAAGATCTTCAAGAAGCTTTCGCCCGCCATCTTGCCTGACGCCTTTTTCACATCCGAATGGATGTAGCAGTGCGTGCAGCGAAGATTGCAGTCGCGCGTGACATTGACCTGGTAGAGATAGGTCTTGCGCATCGCTTCGAGACCCCACCCGTCACCGTTCTGTCAACAGCCCATCAGCCACACGGGCGCCTCCCCGTCCGGCTGATGGGCATGGGCATGGGCTTTAATACCATCTGAGCGGCCCGCGTTCTACGCGCATCGCCGCCGACCATGCCGATAACCGGCCTCACGATAGGGGCATTGACGCGGAATCGACATGCGTCGCCGGCGCGGTAGGAAAATCGCAAGCCTTCCGAGGTGACGATCGCCAGATGGCCGAGCCGGCTTAACCATGGCGGCAGATCGAACTGGAGTTTGGCAGCATGCGCAATCGCGCGGCCACGGCCGCCGCAACACTGGCGACCTTCCTCGCCGTGGCTGGCAGCCCAGGTACAGCGGCCGCCTTTCCCCTGCCCGACCCAGGCCTGTTCGCGAACCCGGCCCTCGCCCCGCTGTGGGCCACGCTGACCGGCGCGTTCGGCGCGCTGGGCGCGGCCGTCTCCGGGCTCTTCGGCCACCGTGCGCAAAGTGGATTGTTTTCGCAGTT
>CAYNIS010000216.1:0-6379 GCA_964397055.1 uncultured Rhodospirillaceae bacterium
GGCGTGTACGCCCATCTCGGCTCCTATCGCCAGCTCGGCAATCTGAGGGAGGCGTGGGAGGAGTTGCGCTTCGGCACGCAAGCGATCGCCGATGCGCCGTCGGAGCCCGCCACGGCAACGGTCGAGGTACCGGGACGGGGCCGCTTCCTGCGCCTGCTGGCCGGCCCCCTGGGGGGTGAGGCCGCGGCCGAGAGCCTCTGCCAGCGGGTCTCGGCACTCGGCAGCTACTGCAATGTGGTCCGCTACTGACCGCTCGGATGCCGGCACGATGATCGCGGTTGAGCGATGCTGGATGCAGCGCTTCGGCGCCTGATCGACCCGCCGCTCGACACTGCCGGGCGGGCTCTCGCAGGCCGGGGCGTATCCGCCGACGCGGTCACCGTTGCCGGCTTCCTCATCGGCCTCGCCGCCTTTCCGGCGCTGGCGTTCCAGGCCTACCCCTGGGCGCTTGCAGCCCTCGTTGCCAATCGGCTGGCCGACGGCCTGGACGGTGCGGTTGCCCGGGCGACGGCGCCCAGCGACCTCGGCGGCTACCTCGACATCGTCTGCGACTTCATCTTCTACGCCGGCTTTGTCTGCTTTTTCGCGATTGGCCGGCCGGATCACGCACTTATGGCGGCGATCCTGATCTTCAGCTTCATCGGCACCGCCTCGACCTTCCTCGCCTATGCCATCATCGCGGCCAAGCGCGGGGTGACGACGAGCCTGCGCGGTCGCAAGTCGCTCTACTACCTCGGCGGCCTGGCCGAGGGGACGGAGACGATCGCGGTCCTCGCCCTGATCTGTCTCCTGCCCGACCGTTTCGCGCTGATCGCCGGCGTGTTCGCGGCCATGTGCTGGGTCACCACGGCGACCCGCATCGCCGCCGCCGTCATCGACTTCCGCGATTGGCCCGCCGCCTGACGACGATCAGCCGACGCGGACGATCTTGCCCGGGTTCATGATGTTGTCGGGATCGAGGGCACGCTTGATCGACGCCATGACGCCAAGGGCCTCGGCCCCGTGCTCCTGTTCCAGATAGGCCATCTTGCCGTGGCCGACGCCGTGTTCGCCGGTGCATGTCCCGCCGACCGCGATCGCCCGATCGAGCATGCGGGCGTTGAGCTGCTTCGCCCGGGCGAGGCTGGCGTCATCGCCCGGTGTCACCAGGAAGATGACGTGGAAGTTGCCGTCGCCGACATGGCCGAGGATCGGGGCGACGATCCCCGCTTCCTCGATGTCGCGCTTGGTCTCGACGATGACCTCCGCCAGGGCCGAGATCGGCACGCAGACATCGGTGACGAAGCCGGTCGCCCCGGGCTTGAGCGCCAGCCCGGCGTAATAGGCATCGTGGCGCGCCTGCCAGAGCTTGGTGCGTTCCTCCGCCCGGGTCGTCCACTGGAACGCCTGTCCGCCGTTTTCCGCCGCGATCGCAGCGACCAGTTCGGCCTGTTCGGCCACGGACGCCTCGGAGCCGTGGAATTCCAGGAACAGCGTCGGCGCGACCGGGTAGTCGAGTTTCGAATACCTGTTGACCGCGTCGACGTAGATGTCGTCCAGGCACTCGATGCGCGCGACCGGCACGCCCGCCTGGATCGTCTGGATCGTCGTGTCGACCGCGGCCTGGAGGCTCGGGAACGCGCACACCGCCGAGGACATCGCCTCTGGGATGCCGTGCAGGCGCAAGGTGACCCCGGTGATGATGCCGAGCGTGCCTTCGGAGCCCACGAACAGCCGGGTCAGGTCGTAGCCGGCGGACGACTTGCGCGCCCGCCCGCCGGTCTGAATCACCTTGCCATCGGCGGTGACGACTTCGAGGCCGAGGACGTTTTCCCGCATGGTGCCGTAGCGCACCGCATTGGTGCCCGACGCCCGGGTCGCGGTCATGCCGCCGATCGAGGCATTGGCCCCGGGATCGATCGGGAACATGAGGCCGAGGTCGCGCAGGTGCTCGTTCAGCGCCTTGCGGGTGACGCCCGGCTCGACCGTGCAGTCCATGTCCTCCGGGGAGACGCGCAGGACCCGGTCCATCGCCATGACATCGACCGCGATGCCGCCGTTGAGCGCGTTGACGTGCCCTTCGAGGGAGGTGTTGGTGCCGGTCGGGATCACCGGCACCCGGTGGCGCGCGCAGGCCTGGACGACGCGCTGAACCTCCAGCGTCGATTGCGCGAAGACCACGGCATCGGGCGGATAGGACGGGTGGAAACTCTCGTCCTTGCCCTGCTGCTGGCGGACCGCCTCGGCGGTGGTCAGCCGCTCGCCGAAATGGTCCTTGAGGTCGGCGACAACGGCCGCGACCGGGTCGTTCGGCCGGTCCGGTGCCGATGGCAGCGCGTGGACGGGCATGGGTGTGGAGCCTCCCGGGGCGGCGGTTGTTGATTGGTCCCGATTGTGGGCACTTGTGCCACGGTCGCCAAGGGTCGTTGCGCCCCCTCGCAGCGTTGAGGCGGCGATCGGTTTCCGGCATCGTCCGCCGGTCTCGAAGTAGATGGCGCAACCGATGGGGGTCGAGCATGCGGTGGGCGGCGATTGTTGGCGGGGCAACCGCGGGTCTTTGGGCGGGCGGGCCGATCGGTGCGATCCTCGGCGGGGCGGCCGGCTATGCCGCCAACCGCCTGACCAAGCAGACCGACGGCGACGATCTGCTCGACGACCATCGGCTTGACGAGGTTGTCGACATGGGCGGTACGCCGACCCGCACCCACAGCCCGGACAAGGTCACCTTCTCGGTCGCGACCATCGTCCTAGGCGCCAAGATGGCGAAGGCGAGCGGCACGGTGACGCGCAAGGAGGTCGACGCCTTCCGCAAGGTCTTCCAGGTCTCCGACGAGGATGCGCCGGCGGTGGCCCGGGTATTCGACGCGGCCCGTGCCGATGCCGACGGCTACGAGCCCCATGCCCGCCAGATCGCGGTGATGATGAAGGACCGGCCGGCGGTTCTGGAACAGCTTCTGGAAGCGCTCCTCTACGTCGCCTGGGCGGAGGGGCCGCCGGTCGAGCGGGAAATCGCATACCTGCGCGACCTGGCTCGTCTCTTCGGTTTCACCGAAGACGACTTCGACCGCATCCTGGCGGCCTGCCCGGCAACGCCGGAAGCCGATCCCTACAAGGTCCTGGGGGTGCCGGCCAACGCCGACGACGACACCGTGCGCCGGGTCTACCTGCGGCTCGTGCGCGACCATCATCCGGACAAGCTGGTCGCCGACGGCATGCCGGTCGAGTTGATCGACACGGCCGCGCGAAAGCTCGCCGCGATCAATGTCGCCTATGACCAGATCAAGGTGCTGCGTGGCCGCTGACCGGCTGTCGGCCACCTGCGCGAGACTGGCTCGCCGGCGCGCGCTATAGTCGGCCGAAGTGCAAGGTGTGGAGGCAATCCCTATGGGCAAGGTTGCGAGGGTCGATGAGGATGGTCGGCTGACCCTGGCCAAGGAACTGACCGAGCATCTGGGGCTGGAATGTGGCGGCATGGTCGAGATCGAGCGGTCCGAGGACGGTGGCCTGGTAGTCCGCCGCCGCGAGGACAGGCCGGTTTCCGAGTTGTTCGGGATGCTGCACCGACTCGGCCGTCGCGCCGTGACCATCGATGAGATGAATGAGGCAATCGCCAGGGGCTGGACTGGAGAGACTTGAGAATAACCGCCGATACCAACGTGTTGGTCAGGGCCATCGTGGGCGACGATCCGGATCAGGCGCCTGCTGCCACGGCTCTCCTGGCAAGTGCAACGACGATCGCTGTCCCCGTTCCTGTCCTGTGCGAACTGGTTTGGGGCCTGCGCGCCTCGTACTCCCTTTCCAATGCAGAGATTGCCGGAGCCCTGCGACAGGTTCGCCGAACGAAGGGCATCGTCACCGACTTCGACGCGGTCGATGCCGGTCTCAGCACCCTTGAGGCCGGCGGTGACTTTGCCGACGGTGTGATCGCCCATGTTGGCCGAGTGAGCGGTGGAAGGGTTTTTGCCAGCTTCGATCGGCGCGCCGTCAACAGGGTTGTTGCAACTGGTCATGAAGCCGCGGACCCGGCCGACCTGGTCCGCGAAAGCTGATCACCCAGGTTGTCAGCGGTACGCCTGGATGGCTGCGTTGCCGGACTGTCGGTTGCCGGGGATGAGGGAGAACCCCTACAGGTCAGAACTGTTGCCATGTTGACCGGACAGGGATGGCCCACGGATGCCGCTCAGGGAAATCGCCCTCGGGGTTGCGATCATGATGGTCTGGGGGGCCAATTTCGGCATCGGCAAGAACGGTCTCACCGAACTCAGCCCGCTGTTCCTCCTGTCCCTGCGCATGCTCCTGGTCGCCGTCATTCTGGTGCCGTTCACCCGACTGCCGCCGGGCCGCTGGCGCGCCGTCCTAGGCTTGTCCATCGTCCTGGGCGGCCTTCACTGGCCGATGATGTTCAAGGCCCTGGACCTGCTCGGTGCGGGCCTGACCGCGATTATTGTCCAGACGCAGGTACCGTTCGCCGCCATCCTCGCGTGGTTCTTCCTCGGCGAGACGTTGACCGCGCGCAAGGGGGTCGGCATGGTGATCGCCTTCGCCGGGGTCGCGGTGCTGTCAGCCGGGCCGGAGATGGCGGCGAATGCGCTCGGCCTCGTCCTCGCCCTGGTCGGCAGCTTCCTGTTCGCCGTCGCCAACCTGCAGATGAAGGCGTTGAAGGACGTCAACGGCTTCGCCCTCAACGGCTGGATGTCGCTGATGGTCGCCCCGCAGTTGATCGGGCTTTCCTACCTCCTGGAGGATGGGCACCGGGCCCAGATCGACACGATGATTGCCGGCGGCCTCACCTCCCCGGGTGTGATCGCCGTCCTCTACATGTCGATCATGGTCACCATCGTCGGTTTCGGCCTGTGGTACGGCTTCCTCGGCCGTCACCCGGTCAACCGGACGGTGCCGTTCACGCTTCTGATCCCCGTGTTCGGCGCGCTTTCCGGGATCATCGTGGTCGGCGAGGAGGTGACCCTGCGGCTCCTTGTCGGCGGGGCGGTCACCATCGCCGGTGTGGCGCTGATCGTCATAGAGCCGCGGGCCGTGGCCCTGCTCGCGCCCGGAACCGCAAAGCCGGAACCGGCGCGGACCTGACGCGATGCCGGGAGAAGAAAGCGCGCTCGGCGTGATCGGGCGGCCGTCGCCCAACCATGACGACCGGGGTGGGGCGGCCGTCGACATCCTCCTCATGCACTACACCGGCATGACGTCGGCGGCCGGGGCGCTGGATCGGCTGACCGACCCACAGGCCAGGGTCAGCGCCCATTACCTGGTCGACGAGGACGGGACAACCTACGCCCTGGTGCCAGAGGATCGCCGGGCCTGGCATGCCGGTGTCGCCTGCTGGGCCGGGGCCACGGACATCAACGCCCGGTCGATCGGAATCGAGCTTGCCAATCCCGGCCACGAATGGGGCTATCGCGGCTTTCCCGCGGCGCAGATGACCGCCCTCGCGGTCCTCGCGCGGGGCATCCTCGCCCGCCATCCGATCCCGCCGCACCGGGTTCTGGCGCATTCGGACGTTGCACCCGAGCGCAAGGAGGACCCGGGGGAGCTGTTCGACTGGGCGGGCCTGGCGCGCGCCGGCATCGGCCTGTGGCCGGGGGCGATCCCAGCGGCGGACCGCGGCGATGTCGGCGCGGCACAGGCCCTGCTTCGACGTTTCGGCTATGGCATCGACGAGACCGGGCGCATGGACGCGGCCACGCGCCCTGCGGTGATCGCCTTCCAGCGGCATTTCCGGCCGGCGGCGATCACCGGGGCGGTCGACCCGGGCACGCTCGCCACCTTGCGCGCCCTGGTCGCCATGGCCGGTCTTTAGAAGCGTCAGGCTGCCGCGACCGCCGCCAGCTCGCCGGTCGGCGTCTTGAGGCCCAGCATCCGGCAGATGCCGAGGTTCAGATCCGCGCGGTTCAGCGTGTAGAAGTGGAACTCGCGCACGCCATGGCCGTAGAGCGTGCGGCAGATTTCCACCGCCAGCGTGGTCGCCACCAGATTGCGGGTTGCCGGGTCGTCGTCCAGGCCGTCGAAGCGCTCGTTGACCCAATCGGGGATCACCGCCCCGCAAAGTCCGGCGAACTGGACCGCCTTGGCGAAGTTGGAGACCGGCAGGATGCCGGGCACGATCGGCACGGTGATGCCCGCCCGGTCGACCGCGTCGAGGAAGCGCAGATAGGTGTCGGTATCGAAGAAGAACTGGGTGATCGCCCGCGTCGCGCCGTTGTCGACCTTGCGCTTCAGGTGGTCGAGGTCGAAGGCCGCGTTCGGCGCCTGCGGGTGAACTTCCGGATAGGCGGAGACCGAGATCTCGAAATCGTGCCGGTCCTTAAGGCCCTTCACCAGGTCGTCGGCATAGGCGTAGCCGCCCGGCGTGGGCGCGTAGTCGGTGCCGGCCCCGGTCGGCGGGTCG
>CAYNIS010000217.1:0-6376 GCA_964397055.1 uncultured Rhodospirillaceae bacterium
GGCAAGTGTCCTGATGGGGCAAGTGTCCTGATGGGGCAAGTGTCCTGATGGGGCAAGTGTCCTGATGGGGCAGGTGTCCTGATGGGGTGAGGCGTTCGCGCCAAGCCTGTTCTGGCGAGGCCTACTTGATGAAGTAGTAGAGCTCCCGCGGAACGTCGTCCGAGAGGGTCAGGGTCTGGTCGGCGGAGGCAACGGCCAGAGCCGGTTCGAGCTTGGTGTCGCGGGCCGCGGCCACCATGACGAGGGCCAGGCCGGCGTCGATGCCCTGGGCGAGGGTGGCGACGATCGTGTCGATGCCGAAGAGCCAGCTGGTTTCCATTGTCTCGATCCCTTTTTTCTGCCGCTCATCGGCGACGCTTCGCTTCACGCCCCTTTGATCGCAAGCGCCTTGCCAGTTCATGCGGGATGCTTCGAGACAGCTTAAGATCTTGATTTTGTTGAAAATAACAAGTCATGTCGGGTCAGAGTGGCGGACAGGAACGACCCCCTGAACCATCCTTGCCGGGCCCGATCGGCAAATCCTGCCGGGTCGGGCAGCGCCTGCCCGGCAAAGCCTGCCTGGAAAGAAGGAACGGCGCCGGGAGTGCCGGCGCCGCCAAGGCTGAAGATGCTGAACATGTTGTAGTGATCAGGCGAACCAGAGGTCGATGTCAGCCTCGCTAAGCTGCTGGTCGAACCAGGCGAAGCTGTCGATCGTCCCGTCGAAGGCATCTCCGATGACACCCGGGGTGCCGGCTTTGCGGCTCCAGGTGTTGGCGCCGACCGCCAGGCTCTCCTCGTTGGTGGTCAGGTCCTGGAGAAAGTCGGCCTCGGCATCGACCAGCGTCCCGTCGAGGTAGAGCTTGGCGCCCTCGGCCCCGAAGCTGAACGCCACGTCGTAGTCGGTATCCGCCTCGATCATGTCGTCGGCCTTCAGGTAGACCGACTTCTTCTCACTCTGGAAGCGGACGGTCAGATCGCCCTTCTGCACATAGGCGGTCAGGTGGCCGCCGTCGCCGTAGCCGCCGGCATCCTTGGAGAACAGCGTGTCACGGCTGCCGCCTTCCGGGCTGTCGGCGTTGAAGCTGAGGGCGACAGTGCCCTCTTCCAGCTCGAACACCTCGCTGTGTGCGACCTCGACATGGTCGCCGATGCCCGCGACCTCGAGCACCGGGGTATCGAGTTCGAACACCGGACGCGGGCCGGTCGGTTCGGTCGTGATGTCGAGCGCGACGGTCGCCTGATCGGTGCCACCGAAGCCGTCATCGACGGTGTAGGTGAAACCGGCGGCCCTGAGACCCGTCCCGGCGGTGAAGCGGACGACGTCGCCGTCGATCGCCACCGTGCCGCCGGTCACGTCGGAGACAGAGACGAGGTCGAGCGTGTCGTCGTTTGCGTCGGTATCATTGGCGAGCAGGAGAGCCACCCGGAACTCAACCGTCTCCCCGACGGCGATGTTGAACACGCCGTCGTCGACGGCCACCGGATCGGTGTTCGGCAGGACATAGTCGTCGGGCGCGTTGGTGATCTGCACGCCCTCCTCGAACCCGAAGGCGCGATCGAAGAGGGCGAAGCCCTCGATCTCGCCGTCGAACGGATCGTCGATCCGGCCCGGGTCCCGGTCAGACCGGCGGGTCGCTCCGCCGCCCAGGACCAGGGTGTGGTCGTTCTGGGTCAGATCCTGGGTGAAGGTCGAGTTGCCATCGACCAGTTGCCCGTCGAGGTAGAGCCGGGCGCCGCCCTCGCCGAAGGTGAACGCCATCTGGTGGGTCTGGCCGGCGACCACGTCGATGTCGCCGCTGTCGAGGTAGAGGGACTGGGTCGTGCTTTGGAAGCGCACCTCCAGCTTGCCGTCCTCGACATAGGCGGTGAGGTGCCCGCCGTCCTGGTAGTTGATGAAGTCCTTGGAGAACAGGACCCGCTTGTCGTTCACCTCGTTCGCGGTGAAGGACAGGCTGATCGTGCCGTTGGCCAGCGCCCAGGCCGGATCGTGGCCGAGGTCGACCGCCCCGCCCTTGGTGCCGTCGAAGCTGTCCGCATGGCGGAGCATGAGGGCCCCGGCATAGAGCCCGTCGAGGTCGTCGGCATTCGGCAGCAGGTCTTCGTTGACCAGGGTGCCGGCGACAAGGTCCTCCGCCAGGATCTCGTTCAGCCAGTAGGCCGCGGTATCGACGGAGACGTTGCGGTTGCCGTCCTCGTTCTCGAAGCGGCTGCCGTCGATGTCGAAGCCGATGTGATAGAGGCCGTCGGCCACGGTATCGACCGCCGCCTCGTCGAACAGGTAGGTCGTATCACCGTCGTTCTGGACGAGATGGAAGCCGGTTTCCTCGCCGTTCTTCTCATCGTCGCCGTGCCAGAACACCCATTGGTCATAGGCGTTTTCCTGGATCCACGCATTGACGGCGCGCAGGTCGGTCGCGGTGACCTGGCCGTCATTGGCCGCCCCCGTCGCGAACAGCGCATCGAGCAGGATCACGTTCATCTCCGACGCGGCTTCGGCCCCTTGCGCGATGTCGCTGGTGGAGATCGAGCGGTTGAGCCCCTCGTCCTCGATGATCGTGGTGGTCAGGAGGTCGAGGCCGGTGCCGGTCAGGATGACGTTCTCGAACGGGTCGATCGCGTCGTTGACCAGGGTGCCGGCTTGAAGATCGTCCTCCAGAAGCTCGTCGAGCCAGAAGGCCACCGTCTTCACGCTGGCGTTCCGGTTGCCGTCCTCGTTCTCGAAGCGGCCCCGGTCGATGTCGAAGCCGATATGGTAGATGCCGTCGAAGACCGTGTTGACGGCATTGTCGTTGCCGAAGATCCGGGTTTCGGCGCCGTCGTTCTGGACCAGATGGAAGCCGGTTTCCTCGCCGTTCTCGTCATCGCCATGGAGCTCGACGAAGCGGGCGTAGAGATCGGCGTCGGCCTGGATGAAGGCGTTGATGTCATAGACGTCGCTCGCCGTGATCCTGCCGTCGTTGGCGAGACCCTGGGTTACGATCGCCTCCAGGATGATGTGGTTGATCTGGTCGGCGGCCTCGGCCCCTTCCGTGATCTCGAACGTCGCGATCTCGCGGTTGAGGCCGATGTCCTCCGCGATGATCCGGACGGTCTGGTCGAGCCCGGTGCCCGTGGTCGCCACCGCATAGGGGTTGACCGCGTCGTTGACCAGGAGGCCGCTGGCGAGATCGTCTTCCAGCGCGTCCGACAGCCAATAGGCGACGTCCTCGACATCCTGGTTGTTGTTGCCGTCCTCGTTCAGGAAGCGGCCGCGCTTGATGTCGAAGCCGATGTGATAGGTGCCGTCGAGCACCGTGTTGACGGCGTTCTGGCCGTAGAGGCGGTCGGTGGCACCGTCGTTCTGGACCAGATGGAACCCCGTCTCCTCCCCCTTCTCGTCGTCGCCGTGCAGTTCGACGAAGGTCTCGAAGTGGTTTTCCTGGATGTAGCGGTTGACGTTGTAGAGGTCTGCCGCGTTCAGGGTCCCGTCGTTGGCCACCCCGGTCTCGAAGATCGCCTCCACGATCAGATGGTTGATGCCGTCGGCGGCGAGGGCACCCTCCGCGATGTCGTCCGCGTCGATCCGGTGGTTGAGGCCGGGATCGTTGACGATCTGGTCGACCCAGGCGTCGAGGCCGGTGCCGGTGGTGCCGATGATGTCGACCGTTTCCGCCACCACCGGGTTTTCATCCAGGAAGATCGGATCGACCGGGCCTTGCGTGGTGGTGTTGCGGATCGCGCCGACCTCGTTGTCGGCCAGCGCCCGGTCATAGACGGCGAAGTCCTCGATCGAGCCTTCGAACCGATCCGCCCGCCAGTCCGGGTTGGACGGGCTGCGCGCATAGGCGTTGGCGCCGACCACCAGGGTTTCGGTGTTGCCGGTCAGGTCGACCGTGAAGTCCGGGTCGGCCGCGACCTTGACCCCGTTCAGATAGACCGCGAGGCCGCCCTCGCCGAAGCTGACGGCAAAGTCATAGGCGACCCCGGTTTCCAGGGTGAAGCCGGATGACCGGACGGTGATCTGGTCGTCGGTGTCCTGGAAGCGAACCTCCACCCCCTTCTCACTCACCCAGGCGGTCAGGTGCCCGGGTTCGCCCTGGCCGCGCGCGTCCTTGGAGAACAGGGCCTTGCGCTTGTCGAGGTCGGTCGCGGTGAAGGTCAGCGCGATCGTCCCGTTGGCGAGGGCGAAGTCGGCACTGTGGCCGAGGTCGATGCCCGGGCCGGTGCCGTCGAACGCGTCGACATCCCGCGACAGGATCTCGGCGGCCTCGATCGCGGCAAGGTCCGCTGCTTCCGGCAACAGGTCCTCGTTGACCAGCGTGCCGGCCGCGAGGTCCTCGGCGAGCAGACCGTTCAGCCAGCCCGAAACGGTCTTCAGGCTGGCGTTGCGGTTGCCGTCCTCGTTCTCGAACCGGTCGCGGGAGATGTCGAAGCCCATGTGGTAGATGCCGTCGGCGACGGTGTCGACCGCCTCCCGGTCGAAGAGATAGGACGTGTCGCCGTCGTTCTGGACCAGGTGGAAGCCCGTCTCCTCGCCGTTCTTCTCGTCATCGCCGTGCAGGTCGACCCAGAGCTCGAAGGCGTTTTCCTGGATCCAGGCGTTCATGTCCTTGAGGTCGACGGTGGAGATCGCGCCGTCATTGGCGGCCCCGGTCTGGAAGATCGCGTCCAGGATCAGGACGTTCATCTCCGACGCCGCCTCGGCCCCGGCGGCGATGTCCGAGGTCGCGATCTTCCGGTTCAGGCCCTCGTCCTCGATGATCGTCGTGGTCAGGAGGTCGAGGCCGGTGCCGGTGAAGATCACGTCCTGGAACGGGTCGGCGGCGCCGTTGACCAGGGTCCCGGCCTCGAGATCGTCCTCCAGAAGCTCGTCGAGCCAATGGGCGACGGTCTCGACCGAGGCGTTGCGGTCGCCGTCCTCGTTCAGGAAGCGGCCTTTCCCGATCTCGAAGCCGATGTGATAGAGGCCGTCGAAGACGGTGTTCACCGCATTGTCGTTGCCGAACATGCGGCTCTCGGCACCGTCGTTCTGGACCAGGTGGAACCCGGTCTCCTCCCCGTTCTCATCGTCGCCATGCAGGTCGACGAAGCGGGCGAGCAGGTCCGGGTCCTGGCGGATGAAGGCGTTGATGTCATAGACGTCGCTCGCCGTGATTTCGCCGTCGTTGGCCAGCCCCTGGGTGACTATCGCCTCCAGGATGATGTTGTTGATCTGGTCGGCGGCTTCCGCCCCTTGCGTGATCTCGTCGGTGCCGATCTCGCGGTTGAGGCCGATATCCGACGTGATCACCTCGACAATGGCGTCGAGCCCGGTGCCGGTGGTTGCCTGCGCGTAGGGATCGGCGTCCGGGTTGTCGAAGATGCCGGCCGCGATGTCCTCTTCCAAAGCGTCTTCCAGCCAGAACGCGACATCCTCGACATCCTGGTTGTTGTTGCCGTCCTCGTTCAGGAAGCGACCGTTCTTTATGTCGAAGCCGATGTGGTAGGCGCCGTCGAGCACGGTGTCGACCGCCGGGCGGGCGTAGAGGTAGCTGGTGCCGCCGTCGTTCTGGACCAGATGGAACCCGGTCTCCGACCCGTTCTCGTCGTCGCCGTGCAGGTCCGTGAACAGAGCGGCGTGGTTGGCCTGGATGTAGTCGTTGACGATGTAGAGGTCGGCGGCGTTGAGCGTGCCGTCGTTGGCGACCCCGGTTTCGGTGATCGCCTCCACGATCAGGTGGTTGATGCCGTCGGCGGCCAGCGCACCGCCTTCGATATCCTCAACCGGTATGCGGTGGTTCAGTCCCGGGTCGTTGACGACGGTCCCGACCCAGCGGTCGAGCCCGGTGCCGGTCGTCCCCTCGACCGGTGCCAGTTCCGGGAAGAGTGGCTGTCTCTCCATGTGCGTCATGAGTTTCGGTATCCTCTGACGTCAGGGTGACGGGGCCGTGGTCGTCCGATCCTCCTGGTTGCCTCCTCGATGTCCAGGACGGGATCGGGCGGGCCCCCATGGTTTGATTGGCTGCCCCGAAGTGCCGGTTCATTGCCGGTTCGGCATGACCCGGTGGAGGAAGATTTGAATTTCCTTCAAATGAATGCCCGATTTCCGGTCATTGTCGACCAGGGCCCCAATCACGTCCCCATTATTTTGAGATTTGACTTGGTGTTCAACAGGAATTTCTTGGTAATAATTTATCGGTAATTGAGGAGAGAATTGCGGAAGAAGCCGGGAGACTGCCGGCAAAAAGCGGTTTGCCTTCGGCCCGAGGGCGTTTCAATTGCGGACACCCTGTCCGCCGGACGCAAAAGAAAAGCGGGGGATCAGGCGATCCCCCGCGAAGAACTCAAAACCTGCCTAAGCAGCTGAGCTTGGTCAGCTACTCGGACGGTTTGAAAAACCTGCGTTGTAAGGGGCAAATCATGGGAGTCTGGGCTC
>CAYNIS010000218.1:0-6342 GCA_964397055.1 uncultured Rhodospirillaceae bacterium
GCGATGAGGCCACACTCAAAGCCGAACCCGAAACTTCTTCAACAGCCTGCTAGGCAATTTCGCGGCTGTATTTGCGTTGCTGCGCGATCGTTGTGGATCGAAAAGCTGCGAAGATTTGACCGGCTATCCCCCCTGGCGTTCGTTCTCTCCGCGGGCGCGGTGTTTCTGGTTGTGACAGCGCGCGCATAGCGTGCGCAGGTTCGACGGATCGTCCGACCCACCGTTCCTGCGCTCGACGATGTGGTCGACGACCAGGCTTCGGGTGCTGCCGCATTGGACGCATCTGTCACCGTCGCGCTCTCGCACCGCCTGGCGGAGGCGCTGCCACTCGGCGGTCCAGTAGAAGCGATCGTTGGCGTCGGCGTGTCGGCGAGGCGACGGGAGACGCCGCCCAGTTCCGGGCGGCCGATGTTTGGGGGCTCTCTTCGGCATGTGGATCGCGCCACCAGATCACGCCACGTCACAAGTCATCGAACGGCCGATTATTGTTTAGGTTCAGGCGCGTATGCCGTTGATAAGCAGCGCGGACAGAGCGAACGTAATGCTTAGCAGATGGCTGCTGAACGAAACGGAGACCACCATGACCAAGAACGCAACGCATGTGCTTGATACATTCATTGGCCTCAAGATGAAGATCGACGAGAAACTCGCGATCATCCAGAGCCTCAGCGACGATCACTTCAACATCAGCCCCGACGAAGTGAACTGGGGCCACGTCGGGACGCTCGCCCACTACGCCGAACTCCTGACGCGCATCACCGACGCCGCCTTCAAGGAGGGCGATCACGCCGAGTGATTTCCGGCCCGGCCGGAACTCCAGCCGCGCCCTGCGCGGCTTGGGGTCGTAGAGGGCGTCGCATGGCGCGGCGCCGAGCATGGAGACGACCCCATGACCCAGATCCAGCTTTCCGACGCCCAAGTCGCCATCCTGTCCACCGCCTGCGCGCGCGAGGACGGAGCGGTCTTCCCGATCACCGCCGGCCTCAAGGGCGGCGCCGTTGGCAACGTCTGCAAGAGCCTCCTGAAGCGGGGGCTGATCGAGGAGATCGCCGCCGCCGATCCCGACACGGTCTGGCGGCACGACGTGGAGCGTGGTCCGATCACGCTGCGTGCCACGTCGCTGGCCTACGGCACCCTCGCGATCCCGGACGAGCGGGACGACGTGCCGACCGCAGCCAAAGCCCCGTCCACCACCGCCCCAGCCCAATGTCGCACGGGCACCAAGCAGGCCACGCTGATCGCCATGCTGCGCGCGCCGGGAGGTGCGACAATCGATGAGATTGTCGCGGCCACCGGCTGGCAGCCGCACACGGTGCGCGGCGCGATTGCGGGCGCTCTCAAGAAAAAGCTCGGTCTCGAAGTGGCCTCCGAGAAGATTGAAGGGCGTGGGCGGGTTTACGCCATCGGCGGGGAGGGCTGACACCATGGCGAAGACCACCCTCCACGACCGCTTTGTCGCAGCCTTGCGGATGCGGGGCGAGACGATCGTCGACGAGGCGCGCACGCGACGCTACACGGTCCTCACGCGGACGCCCGACAAGGAGACTGGCGAGCAGGTTGGCTTCTACTACGTCGGCCGGGGCGGCGCGCTGCGATACGGCCACACCGTCGCCGGAAGCTTCCCGGTGCCCGACAGCTTCAAGACGAGGCTGCTCAGTATCACCATGGACATGGCCGGCTGACACCGCATCGACCCCCAGACGCCGCTGCCCCATGGCGGCGGCGTTTCACGTCGAGGCATGGCGCATCCGGATTGCCTCGAACAGCCGACGCAGGGCGTAGGAGCGCGCGATGCTGACCACCGTGAAGATGCCGCCCATCATGAGGTTCTGGGCGAGCGTGGTGTGCAGCCCGAAGACCGGGAAGATCAGGATCTGGGTCACCACGGCCACACCGTAGCCGACGGCGACGTTGGCGCTGGCCTCGACCAGCGACATGGCTTGGCTCTGTTTCATGCATGTCACGCGGCGGTCTTGCGCTTGCGCGCGGGCCTGGGGGCGGCGTTCGTCTCCTGGACAGCGGCTGGGTCGGCGGGGTCTTGCGCCAGCCGCTCGGCCTTCACTTCCGCGAACGTGCGACCGTCGCCATCGAGGATCGCTTCGCGGCCCGTGCCCGTCTGCCAGCGGCTGACCCCGACATCGACGTATTGCGGGCTGATCTCGATGGCATAAACCCGCCGGCCCGTGGTTTCGCCCGCGATGATCTGCGAGCCCGAGCCGGAGAACGGTTCGTAGCAGACCTCGCCGGCCTTGGCGTGCTGGCGCATCGGGATCGCGAAGACATCGATCGGCTTCGAGGTCGGATGATCGGTTTTTTCGCCGACCTTCACGGTCGGCAACTCCCAGACCGTGGTGGGGTAGTCGTCCGACACCCTGGGCGGTTTGTTACCCTTGAGCCAGCCGAAGAAGCAGGGCTCGTGTTTCCAGAGGTAGTGCGAGCGGGTGAGGATGCCGCGGTCTTTCGTCCAGACGATCTGCTGGTGGACGAACGCGCCGGCCTTCTCCCAGACCTCCTCGAGCATCGCCTGCCGGCGCGAGGCGTGCCAGCAGTACCAGGCGGCGTTGGGCAGGATCGCATTGTCGATCGCCGCCTTGATGAATGCCTCGTACAGCTCGGGGCCCTGCGAACTGTCGTCCCAGGTGATGCCGTAGCTGTTGCCCCAGTCTTTGTTCTTGTCCGCCTTGTTCTTGTCCGCCCTGTTCTTATCCGGCGCGTTCTTCTTCGACGGATGGTTGGTGCCGTCGTAATCGACCAGGTATGGCGGGTCGGTCGCGAAGAGAACGGCCTTCCGACCATGCATGACGCGCGCGACATCGTCCGCCTTGGTGCTGTCGCCGCAGAGCAGGCGGTGTTCGCCGAGCAGCCACAGGTCGCCCGGGCGCGATACCGGCTGAAGCGGCGGATCGGGGACGACGTCCTCGTGCGCGAGGTCGGCGTTCTCTTCCATGGCGGCGTTCGAAGCCAGCAGCCTGTCGAGTTGGTCCTCGGGGAACCCGAGCAGCGCCATGTTGTAGCCGTTCTGCTCCAGGTCCAGCAGTTCTTCCGCGAGGAGGGGTTCGTCCCACTCCGCCCAGTGCGCCGACTGGTTGACGGCCACGCGGAACGCCTTGATCTGGGTCTCCGACAGATCGTCGGCGAGGACGACGGGCACGATCTCGAGACCGAGTTGGCGGGCCGCCTTGAGCCGCAGGTGCCCGTCGACCACCAGCCCGTTGCTGTGGGCGACGATCGGGATGCGAAACTCGAACTCGACGATGGCCTTCGCCATCTGGTCGACCGCGTGATCGTTCTTGCGCGGGTTGCGCTCGTATTCGACCAGGCGGCTGATCGGCCAGTTTTCAAACCGCACTTCGTGGGCCAGCATAGCGGAACCCTGGCAGGTGAGGGGGCCATCGTCCGGCACGGAGCAGGCGCGTGATCGCGCCGCGCGCGCCTCGCCGGAGGATAGTCGAAAACCTACCCAAATCCGCCGATTCTGTCCTTTGCAAAAGTGTCCGCCGGACACTTTTCTCGCTTGTACTCAATACTTCGCCGATCTGGCCAGTTCGATTACTTTGCGCTGCGAGTAATTGCGGTTGAGCCGCCGACCGTTAAGCCGGAAGGCGATGACGCAGAGCGCATAGAGCCAGCGCTGGTGCGCCGCCGACCGCTGCAATCCGACGGTCCAGCAGATGGTTTTCCAGCGCTCGCCATGGGCGCGCAGCCAGAGGAGCTTGCGCTCGATCGGCTCGAGCCCGGCCATCCAGCCGAGCGTCTGCTCCATCCGGCTGATGGCGTCGGCGGCCGGGATGACGCGCATCGGTTTCGGCTCCTGTCCGACCTTGTCGGCGAAGCTCTGGACGATCTCCGGCCAGACGCTGAAGTAGCCGTGCCGGCGTAGCGGCGGCAGTTGCCGGAGAACCGCCGCGGCCTCCTTGAGCCGCGCCGCGACGAGACTTGGCGTCCACTCGGTCATCGGCGCGCCTCCTTCGCCTGATCGCGATCGCCGTAGAGCTTCTCGCCCAGTTGCCGGATCAGTTCGCGTTCGGGCCAGGTCAGCCGGTGGTCGTCGAGAGAGACCGCGAGGACACACTGCTCGCGCCAGCCATCGCGCCTGACCTGCTCGGGGTCCCGGCGTCGGTCGCCGTAGCCGTGGGGGTGCCACCTCATGCGACACCCCCGTTCGTCTCCATCGCCCAGAGCAGGAGCGCGATCGCATCCGCCTCGTTGTCGTCGGCCGGGCTGAAGCCGCGAGCGCGGACGCCGGCGACGACAGCCGCCTTGCCGGCATTGCCCTTGCCGGTGGCGAAGCGTTTGATCGTTCCGACTGGAACGCCCTGATAGGCGACGCCCTCGCGCTCGCACCACGCCGTCAACGTCGCCAGGAAACCGCCGTAGAGGTGGGCGGCGTCAGTGCCGATATGGCGCCGGACCTCCTCGAAATAGATCGCGGCCAATCCACCGCTGTCGTCGGCCAGTTGTTCGAGCCAGTGCTGGAAGCGCAGGTAGCGCATGCCGCCGCCATCGTAGCGGCCGGAGCGGAAGCTGGCGGTTCCGCTGTGCACGATCCCGCCCGCCAGGCTCGCCCAGCCCGTGGTGGTGCCGAGATCCAGGGCGAGAATGGCGCCGCCCGCGGATGTCGAGATGACCGGGGCCGGATGGGGCGCGCTCTTTGGGAGGGGTGACGGGCACTGGCTCATGGTGGTGGGTCCTTCTCGTCTGATGTCGGTGAGGGGATGGACGGCACGGCGACCGCGCGCGCGAAGCCCCTGGGGGTGGGAGAGGGAGAACCCGCTCGGCGCGGTTCTCCCCCACCCCCGAAGGGGGTGGCTTTCACCCCCACAACTTCGAGAGCGCATCAACTCGTTGAATATTATGGAAAAATCGAAGTTGGGACGGCCCATGGCGTGGGTCGCGTTCCCAACTTGAATCTGCGAAAGGCCGCGCAGCGGAGCGCGCGGGAGCCAAGGTAGTTGGGACGAGCTTTCCCAACTTGAATGTGCGCGGGATGGCTGGGCGGAGCGCGGTGGCGCGAAGAGCAACGAAAGTAGTTGGGAAGCTGGCCGCCCAGCTCGCCGCAACTTGCCACAACTTGATCCTGCGTAAGTCCGCGTAGTCGGGATGAGCTGCCACATCACGAGGTCTCCTCCGTCTGATAGACCCAGACCAGGGGGTTCTCGACCGGCAGCGCCGCGCCGCTCTGTGGGCACTTGTAGGTGCTGGGAAGGACTGGGATCCGGACGGGCACGACCTCGCCGGTGTCGGGGTCTGCCGTCTCTTCTCCGGTCGGGAACGTCATCCCCTCGACGCAGAGATAGCCGAACTTCGAGCGCGAGGTTGGCAGACTGAACGGCGCGCCATCGCGAACGAACTTGATGAAACCCTTCGTCGCCAGCACGCTGATCCGTTCACGGATCGTGTCCTTGCCGCCGAGCCCGGCCGGGGTCTGCCCGCCGAGCTTAGAGTGCGGCCTGACGGTGTTGTAGTCGTCCTTCCAAGCCGCCAGCACGGCCCTGGCCTGTGCCAGGCTGGTGAACAGGGTCTCATTGAGGCACTCGTCTCGCAGGCGACCGTTGAAACTCTCCGCATAAGCGTTCTGGGTCGGTTCGCCGGGCTGGATATAGTGCCACGCGGCAGGCGGCGTGGGCCGTCAGTCGGCGTTGGCCGTCATGCCGGACCCGGTCTGTGAGGCCGGGCATAAACCGCCAGATGCCCGAGGCCGCAGCCGCCATGGCAGGCGCCCGCGCAGCCGCCGCTGCCGCAGGCCGCGGGGGTGACACGCCGAACGTCGCCGCGCAGCCTCAAGCTCTCCAACAGATGCTCGGCCACCGCCGGCTCGACGTCCAGATGGATCGCGATTTCGATCAAGCTTGCGGCTTCGACCCGGTCGAGGTAGCGGCGCAGGTCGCTGAGGAGGGCCATCGGTGCCGCCTATTCCGCCGGGGTTTCTGCGAGCCGCTCGACCGCGGGCGCACGCCAGCGCATGGCCGCCAGGCTGCCGGCGAAGGCCAACAGCACGCCGACGATCCACGCTGTCGCCGCGACCGGCTCGACCGGCAACCGGTCCGCCGCCTGATAAAACACCGTTGCCACGGCCCAGGCGAGACCGGTCGTCCATAGGGCTGCGAACGCTGTCCAGGCCGCGCCGAGTTCACGATAGATCGCCCCCATGGCCGCGAAACAGGGGAAATACAGCAACACGAACAACAAATAGGCGAAGGCGCCTATCCGCCCGTCGAAACGCTCGACCATGGCACCGAAAGTGGCAATCTGCACTTCCTGGCTCTCGGCCGCCGCGGCGACGGTCGAGACATCGCCGACATCGGCGGCGAACGGATCAGTCAGGAAGGGGGCAAGGCCGGC
>CAYNIS010000219.1:0-6317 GCA_964397055.1 uncultured Rhodospirillaceae bacterium
GCGGTCAAAACCGCCTTAAAACTCCGGAACAGACGCTTTCTTCAAAGTGTCCGGTCGACGGTCTCGAGGACCAGTTCCGCCTCATCTACACGTTCGCCAACCTCTCCGAACGGCCGGACCAGCAGTTCATCGGAAACTGATGTATTGTCCTTGAGTATTCCGCGCGATTTCAGGTCGACCAGGGGGCCCTCCGTCCCGCCGATCGCGTTTCGTCACCAACGGAAAGTTGCAGGAGCGCCCAGCATGGCCGCTGATCCCAACGCCGCGACAACCGCAGCACCCTTTGACGCCCGCACCTCCATCGAGCAGGTCGAGGAGGGCTGTGCGCTGGCTCCGAAGTTCGACGGCGACGGCCTCATCCCCTGTGTCACCACCGACGCCGCCAGCGGTGACGTGCTGATGCTGGGCTACATGAACGGCGAGGCCCTGCAGCGGACGATCGAGACCGGCGAAGCGCACTACTGGAGCCGAAGCCGCCAATGCCTTTGGCACAAGGGGGCGACCAGCGGCCTCGCCCAAAGGGTCGTCGAAATGCGCATCGACGACGACCAGGACGCCGTCTGGCTGCGCGTCGACGTCGCCGGGTCGGGTGCGAGTTGTCATGTCGGGTACCGGTCCTGCTTCTACCGCTCGGTCGAACTCGGCGGCGCGCCCGATGGCCCGGCTCGGCTGGTATTCACGGAATCCGAGAAGACCTTCGATCCTGAGGCCGTCTACGGCGACGCGCCCAATCCGACGCAGCTTTGAGAACCCCAGGCGATGGACCGATCCGGTTTACGGGTGCGGGGGGATCAGTGCTGCTGGTCGCCCGATCCCCCCGCATTGCCGAAGAGCGCCCGACGACCGGCCGGTTCTGTCCGGGCCGGCAGATCCGGGTAGATCTCGCCTGGGCCGGCGTCGGCCTCAGGCAGCGCCCGGCAGCTTGTACTCCTTGAACTCGTCGCGCAGCTTGGTCTTCAGAAGCTTGCCGGTGGCGGTGTGCGGCAGCTCCTCGACGAACGCGACGTCGTCCGGGATCCACCACTTCGCCACCTTGTCCTGGAAGAAGGCGATCATCTCTTCCTTGGTGATCTCCTGGCCCGGCTTCTTGACCACGACCAGGAGCGGGCGTTCGTCCCATTTCGGATGGCGGACCCCGATCGCCGCGGCCTCGGCAACCGCCGGGTGGCCGACTGCGATGTTCTCGAGGTCGATGGACGAAATCCACTCGCCGCCGGACTTGATCACGTCCTTCGACCGGTCGGTGATCTGCATGTAGCCGTCGGGGTCGAGGGTGGCGACATCCCCGGTGTCGAACCAGCCGTCGTCGCCATGGGCATCCGACCCGTCGAGCTTGAAGTAGCCTGAGGAGATCCAGTAGCCCCGGACCTTAAGCCGGCCGAAGGCAACGCCGTCGCGCGGCAGCTCGTTGCCGTCGTCGTCGGTGATCTTCATGTCGACACCGAACAAGGCCCGGCCCTGCTTGGCGCGGATCGCGTACTGCTCGTCCTTCGGCAGGTCGACCATCGACGACTTGAGCTGGCCGATGGTGCCGATCGGGCTCATCTCGGTCATGCCCCAGGCGTGCAGAACCTCGACCCCGTGGTCGACGTCGAACTTCTCGATCATCGCCTTCGGCGCGGCCGAGCCGCCGATCACCGCCTTTTCGAGCTTGGTCAGCTTCTTGCCGACCTCGTCCAGGTAGTTGAGGAGGCCGAGCCACACCGTCGGCACGCCGGCGGTGAACGTCACCCCCTCCCCGTCGAGCAGTTCGAAGATGCTCTCCCCGTCCATCTTGGCACCGGGCATGACGAGCTTGGCGCCGACCGCACAGCAGGAATAGGGGATCGCCCAGGCGTTGGCGTGGAACATCGGCACGACCGGCAGCACGGCGTCCCGGCTGCCGAGCGAGAAGCTGTCCGGCAGGGCCGCACCATAGGCATGGAGAAGGGTCGAACGGTGGCTGTAGAGCACGCCCTTCGGGTTGCCGGTGGTGCCGGAGGTGTAGCAGAGCGAGGACGCGGTCTTCTCGTCGAACTCCGGCCATTCGAGCACCGGCGAGGCCGCCGCCAGGAGTTCCTCATAGCAGTGGACGTCGCGCAGCTTGGTGTCCGGCATGTTCGCGCGATCGGTCATGATCACGAACGCCTTGACCGTGGTCAGCTGGTCCTGGATGCCCTCGACCAGGCCGACGAAGGAGAGATCCAGGAACAGGACCTGGTCCTCGGCATGGTTCATGATCCAGGCGATCTGGTCCGGGAACAGGCGCGGGTTGATCGTGTGGCAGACCGCCCCCAGGCCGGAGATGCCGAAATAGCACTCGAAATGGCGGTAGGTGTTCCAGGCCAGCGTGCCGATGCGGTCGCCGCGGTTGATGCCGAGCCCGGTCAGCGCGTTCGCGAGCCGCTTCGCGCGGGCATGGGCATCGCGATAGGTGTAGCGATGGATCGGGCCCTCGACCGTCCGCGTGACGATCTCGACGTCGCCGTGGTACAGGTCCGCGTACTGGATCAGATGCGAGATCAGCAGCGGACGATCCATGATCAGGCCATTGAGCATGGCGTCTAATGCCTCCCTGGGGTTGGCTCTTGGTCTTGGCCCCCGCGCATCGGTGCAGGTGGGTGCACCGTCCGGTGGCCGGCTTGTCGATCTGGATGGCAGGCTTAGCGGACTGGAGCCCGGTGGAAAAGCCCTTGTGCGCCGGCGGTTAAGGGCGTTCGGTCACGGGGTGCGTCAGGCGCGGAAGCGCGTGGGAGATGGGAAGATGAGCGAGCGGCCACAAGCGACACCGACGGTCCAGGCGGAAACCGGCCGGGTCAAGGTGACCCGATGGGATTTCCCGCCGGGCGGGGAGACCGGCTGGCACGTCCATGATTACGACTATGTCGTCGTCCCGGTGCTGGAAGGGGTGCTGAAGCTCGAGAACCCCGACGGCGGCGTCGTCGACTTCCCGCTGGTGCCCGGCCATAGCTACGCCCGGGAAAAGGGCGTGCACCACAACGTCGTCAACGGGTCCGACCACCCGGTCGCCTTCGTCGAGATCGAGCTCCTCTGACCCGGCCGGGCGTGGCGATGGCTCACGCGATCAGATAGGCGTCGCGGTCAAGGTCGGTCGTCATCTTCCAGTACTCGACCAGCCGGAACGGCATGATCGCGAACACCCGCCCGTGCGGGTTGCGGTACCAGTTGGTGACCCCCTTATGGGTCCAGACCATGCCGTCGTGGCGCCGGTCGACCTCCGCGACATAGGCGTCGTGGCGTTCCGGCCTCACCTCTATCCGGCGCTTGCCGGTGGTCAGGAGCTCGCGGATCGCCGCCATCACGTGACGCACCTGGTACTCGGTGATCAGGATCTGGTTGCCGCCATGGGCGAGGCCGGTGTTGGGGCCGATCAGGATGAACATGTTGGGGAAGCGCGGCACCGTGATGCCGAGATAGGCGGTGGCGTCGTCCGGTCCCCAGACCTCCGACAGGGTCTTGCCCCCGACCCCCGTGATGGTCATCGGCCACAGCATCTTGGAGGCATGGAAGCCGGTCGCGAAGGCGAGCGCGTCCGCCGGCCACAGCCTGCCGTCGGATGTCCTGACACCGTCCGGCTCGATCCGCTCGATGCCTTCGGTGACCAGATCGACATTTTCCCGGGTCAGCATCCGGAACCAGTGATTGTCGATCAGGATGCGCTTGCCGTAGGGCGGGTAGTCCGGCACGACCTTGGCCAGGAGGTCCGGGCGTCCTTCCAGTTCCTGTTCCATGTGGCGCACCATGAAGCGGCGGTGGCGCGCGTTGACCTCGTTCAGGGAATGGGCGGGGTCGTGCCAGTCGGGATCGACCTGGAGTGCCTCGTGCAGGCCGTCGGCGAAGCCCCAGAACAGCTGGAACCGGTACCAGCGCAGATAGAACGGCAGATGGGCGAGGACCCATTTCTTCCCGCCCGAGACATGCTCGTGATAGTTCGGGTTCGGCACCACCCAGTGCGGCGAGCGCTGGAAGATCGTCAGGTGCTCGACATCGGGCGCGATCGACGGGCCGACCTGGTGCCCGGACGCCCCGGTGCCGATCAGCGCCACCCGCTTGCCGCGCCAGTCGAACGACTGGTCCCATTGGGCGGTGTGGAACGCCGGTCCCTTGAACGTCTCCCGCCCCTCGATCTCCGGCAGTTTCGGGCGGTTGAGGAAGCCGACGGCGGTGATGAAGAGATCGGCCTCGTGGGTTTCCTTGCCGCCGGGCCCGTGGGCAATCACCTGCCACTTTCCGGTCGTCTCGTCGAAGGTCGCACTTTCAACCTCGCGGCCGAAGCGGATGCGATCGCGCAGGCCGTATTTGTCGGCGACCCGCTCGAAATAGCGCCAAAGCTCGTCGCGCTTGGCGAAGAACTCCGACCATTCGTGATCGGGCTCGAAGGAGAACGAATAGAAGTGGTTGGGGGTGTCGACCCCGCAGCCGGGATAGGTGTTCTCGTACCAGGTGCCGCCGACCGTCTGGTTCTTCTCCAGGATGGTCCAGGGAATGCCGGCCTGGTCGAGGCGGATGGCCATGCACAGGCCCGACATCCCGGCGCCGACGATGACCACTTTGAGCGCCCGACGGGCCTCCTCCGGCACCTCCTCGGCCCAGTCGGGGCGGCCGGGGTCATGGGCATCGATGCCCAGGTCCTCCTTGATCATGGCGATGTAGTCGTCGCTCATCGTCTGGCCGGCGCCGAAGCTCAGCATGTCGACGAGCAGGTCGTCCTCCGGAAACGGCGGCAGGTCGCGGCCGGACCGGGCATAGTCCTCCAGGACGTCGACCAGCCGCGCGCGCACCTGTGCGGTCATCTCCTCCGGCATCGTCTCCTGATAGCTCATCGGCCCGCGCACATGCGGGCGCGCCTCCTCCAGCCATTGGCGCTCGCCGGAGAGATGGACCAGGACCAGGGTCAGGGTGGCGGGATCGGCCTCCGCGAGGGCGCGGTCGAGACGGTCGCGGTCGGCGAGGAGGAGGTCGAGATCGAACGCGGTCATGGCTTGAGGCGGCTCCCTGGCCCGTGCTGCAGTTGCATCCGTCCTTGTTGATTGGTCCGGAGTTTGGCGCGGTGACCCAGGAAGTCTCAAGCCTGATGGCCTCAACCCGGTTCGCGGACGGCGTGCCGGCGGAAGCCGTGCGTGCGGAGATCGAAGCCGCACGCGCCGGGGACTGGGACGTCGCCGTCGCCCCGGACTGGAACGCGACCAGCTTCCTTTATCGCTTCCACCTGGATGACGAGACCGCCCGGCTGGCGGAGGCGGTGCATCAACGCTTCCTGTGGTCCGACATGCTCGGCCTCAAGGCCTGGCCGAGCATTGCCGCCATGGGTGACGACATCGTCGGCCTCGCACGCACGCTGCTGAACGGCGGGCCGGACTCCCGCGGGGTGATCACGACGGGCGGCAGCGAGAGCATCATCCTCGCGATGATGTCGGCGCGGGACCGGGCCGGGGTCGATCGGCCCAACCTGATCGCCCCGCGAACCGCCCATCCGGCATTTGAGAAGGCCGCCCATCTTCTGGGAATGGAGGCGCGCTGGATACCGGTGGGGGCGGATCAGGCCGTCGATCCGGGATCGGTCGAAGCGGCAATCGACGACCGGACGGTGGCCGTGGTCGGCTCGGCCCCGACCTTCTGGCACGGGGTGGTCGACCCCATCGCGGAGCTCGCCCGGATCGCGCGGGAACGGGGCCTGTGGTTCCATGTCGACGCATGCATGGGCGGGCTCCTGATGCCGTTCATGAGGCTGGAGGGGGCGCAGGTCCCCACCTTCGACCTCGGCGTGCCCGGCGTCACGTCGATCGCGACCGACTTCCACAAGCTCGGCTATGCGCCCAAGGGCGTCGCGGTTCTCCTGTTTCGCGACGCCGACGCGGCCGCCCATCACCGCTTCCAGACTGCCGGCCCCTATTCCGGCTACGCCACGCCGGGCCTTGCCGGCACCCGTTCCGGCGCGCCCGTGGCCGCCGCCTGGGCGGTGGCCCGGCATCTCGGCGAGTCGGGCTTCAGGCGCGGGGCGCGGGCGATCCTGGACATGCGCGAACGCCTCCTCGCTCATCTCGTGGGGCGCGGGGATGTCTCGATCCGGGGAACGCCGGCCGCCAACATCGTCGCCTTCGGGGCGGAGGTGCTGGACGCGCCCGGGGTCGCCGCGTCGCTGCGCGCGCGCGGCTGGCTGCTCAACAGCTTCGGCGGGCCGCCGTCGGTCCATGTCCGGCTGGCGCCGAGTCACGCCGGGCGCTTCGGCGACTTCCTCTTCCTCAAGGTCGAGTTCCAGATGCAGTTCCTCGGACTCTTCGACCGGCGCGGTTTCCGCTTCCTCCAGATCAAGATCG
>CAYNIS010000220.1:0-6305 GCA_964397055.1 uncultured Rhodospirillaceae bacterium
CATCGCCGCCCCGCTGATCGACCGGCTGGAACTGACCCCGCCGAGGATCGAGGCGATGGCGGTCGGGCTCGAGGATATCGCCGCCCTCGATGACCCGGTGGGGGCGTCGATCACAAGCTGGGAGCGGCCGAACGGCCTTGCCATCGAACGCGTGCGCGTCCCTCTGGGTGTGATCGGCGTCATCTACGAGAGCCGCCCGAACGTGACGGCGGACGCCGGCGGCCTCTGCCTCAAGGCCGGCAATGCCGTCATCCTGCGCGGCGGGTCGGAGAGCTTCCACTCGTCCCGTGCGATCGCCGGGTGCCTCGCCGACGCGCTGGGCGAGGCCGGGCTGCCCCCTGCCGCGATCCAGATGGTGCCGACCACGGACCGGGCGGCGGTCGGGCATCTCCTGAAGATGGCCGCGTATGTCGACGTGATCGTGCCGCGCGGCGGCAAGTCGCTGATCGAACGGGTCCAGACCGAAGCGCGCATGCCGGTCTTCGCCCATCTCGAAGGGCTCTGCCACGTCTATGTCGATGGCGCCGCCGACGCGGACATGGCGCGCGACATCACGCTCAACGCGAAGATGCGCCGGGTCTCGGTGTGCGGGTCGGCGGAAACGCTGCTGGTCGACCGGGCCGTCGCCGGCTCGCACCTGCCGGGGATCGCGGGCACGCTTCGGGAGGCCGGCTGCGAGCTGCGCGGGGACGACGCGGCCAGAGCCATCGATCCCGCGATGACGCCCGCGACGGAGGCCGACTGGTCGACCGAATACCTCGACAAGATCCTCTCGGTGAAGGTCGTGGACGGGGTCGAGGGGGCCATCCGCCACATCAACCACTACGGCTCCCACCACACCGACAGCATCGTGACGGCCGACGCGGCCGCGGCCGAGCGCTTCGTGCGGGAAGTCGACAGCGCCATTGTGCTGGTCAACGCCTCGACCCAGTTCGCCGACGGCGGCGAATTCGGCATGGGCGCGGAGATCGGCATCTCCACCGGCCGCATGCATGCGCGCGGCCCGGTCGGGGTGGAGCAGTTGACCACCTACAAATACGTCGTGCGCGGAACCGGCCAGACCCGCCCGTGATCCCCGAAGCCTGATCCAGCCTCAACTTGCCCTATCGCCCTCCTGTCCCGACGCGCGGCAGCCGGCTCTATGACGGCTTGCGGATCGGCCTGCTCGGCGGGTCGTTCAATCCGGCCCATCGCGGGCACCGGCACATCTCGCGCCTGGCCCTGGCGCGCTTCGATCTCGACTTCGTGTGGTGGCTGGTCAGCCCGCAGAACCCGCTGAAGCCGAGGGCCGGCATGGCGCCTTTCGACGACCGGATGGCGTCCGCACAGGCGATGGCCGACGGCCCGCACATGGTGCCGACCGACATCGAAGCCCGGCTGGAAACGCGCTTCACCGCGGACACGCTGATCGCCCTCACCCGGCGGTTTCCGCGCACCCGCTTCGTCTGGATCATGGGGGCGGACAACCTGCGCCAGATCGACCGCTGGGACCGTTGGCGGGACATATTCGCCACCACACCCGTTGCCGTCTTCGACCGTCCCCCATATTCTTTGACAGCCTTGGCAGGCAGGGCTGCGCGGACCTATCGCCGTCATCGGCTGGTCGGCCCCGCGATGCGCCGTCTTGCCAGGGTTGGACCACCGGCCTGGGCCTTCGTCCCCTGTGTCCTGGACCCGACATCGGCAACGGCGATTCGGGCGGCACGGGGAGGGTCCGGCCAGATCAGAGAGGACCAGCGATTTCCATGATCCCGACCTGCCCGACGCCTGAGACCGTTCAGGCTCTGATCGGGCAATCTCTCGATGATGATCAGGCCGAGGATGTCATCGTCATCGATCTCGCCGGCAAGACTTCGATCGCGGATGCGATGATCGTTGCCAGCGGCCGGTCAAGCCGACATGTCGGCGCCATGGCCGAGCACATCATGGAAAAGCTGAAAGAGGCCGGCGCCCCCGCCGTCAGGGTCGAGGGGATGCAGCAGAAGGACTGGGTGCTCCTGGATGCCGGCGACGTCATCGTCCACCTGTTCCGGCCCGAAGTGCGCGAGTTCTACAACATCGAGCGGATGTGGAGTGTCGATCAGGTCGGCCCGGAAAGTCTGATCCGCCTCACCGCCTGATGCATCCGGTCTCCCCGCCGTGGCCCTTGCCCTTCACGTGATCGCCGTCGGCCGCCTCAAGCGCGGGGCGATGGCGGAGCTTTGGGACGACTATCGCGGGCGCCTCGCGCGGCGCCTGAAGCTGACCGAGATCGAGGCGGAACAGGGCCCCGGTGCGATGGCGCGAGAGGGCGCCCACATCCTCGCCCAGTCGCGCGACGCAGGCTCGCTCGTCGCCCTCGACGAGGCCGGCGAGATCCTCTCCAGCCGCGAATTCGCCTCACGCCTGTCGGCGATCGAGGACCAGGGCGTGCGAACCCTCGCATTCGCCATCGGCGGTGCCGAGGGTCTCGACCGCTCGGTCGTCGAAAGTGCTGCCTTCTCCCTTTCCTTCGGCCGGCTGACCTGGCCGCACATGCTGGCCCGGGTGATGCTTGCGGAACAGCTCTACCGGGCGGAGGCGATCCTCGCCAACCACCCCTACCATCGCGGGTAGCCGGGCCGGGGTCGGAGGACCACACGCCTGACGGGTGCACCGCAGCAATCCACGCTGCGACGCACCGTCGCAATCTCGCGTTGACAAGCCCTCCCGAACGCCGTCCATATGACGGCAATGTCGGCTTGCATGACCGGTGCAACAAAAAAACCCGCGCACGGTGTAAGGTAAAACGACCACGCCGGGATACTGGGGAGGAAACCGCCATGAAGGCGATCCGGACAGCCGTAGTCGCGGCAGGGGCGATGCTTGCCAGCCTGCCGGCTCTTGCTCAAGAAATCTTCACGATGCGGTTCGCGAGCTTCGCACCGCCGACCGCCTACACCAATGTCGAGGTGCTGGAGCCGATGTTCCAGCGCTGGAAGGAAAAGTCGGACGGTCGCCTCAACTGGCTGATGTTCGCCGGCGGCTCGCTCGGCAAGAGCCCGGCGGCCTACCGCCAGATGGTGCTCGACGGGGTCGCCGATGCCGGCATCATCGTGCCCAGCTACACGCGTGGCGAGTTCCCGGACAACGACTTCGTCGAACTGCCGCTGGTCACCGACACCACGCTGCAGGCGACGCTCGGCTTCCAGCGCATGTTCGAGGCCGGCCACCTTTCCGGCTATGACAACATGAAGGTGTGGGCGTTCTACACGACCCCTGTCTACAACACGCACCTGAAGGGCGGGTACACCGACATCTCCAGCCTCCAGGGCCTGAAGATCCGCTACGGCGGCGCAATCCAGACCGAGATTCTGGAAGCGCTCGGAGCGACCCCGGTCGGCGGCGTGCGCGTCACCCAGATCGCCGAGAGCATGAGCCGCGGCCTGGTCGACGGCGCGATCCTGGCCTGGGATTCGATGGATGCGTTCAAGGTCATCCCGACGGTCAGCACCCATATCGACGTGCCGCTCGGCTTCGTGCCGGTGGTCATCGGCATGAACAAGGACCGCTGGGAGGCACTGCCCGACGACCTCAAGGCGATCATGGACGCGGACCTGGGCGAGCCGCTCGCGCGCTCGATCCACGATGTCGTCGTGCGGCGCGCCCAGGAGGGGATCGAGAACGCCAAATCGAACGGCAACACCTTCGTCGAGATCTCCGACGCCGACCGCGCGGAGTGGAAGGAGCGCCTGGAACCGGTGGTCGAAAACTGGCTGGCGGAGGACCCGCGGCACCAGGAACTCTTCGACGCCTATTCCGACATCATCGAGCAGATCGCGGCCGAGTCCGCGGGCTGATCGGCGGCCCGCTCGCGAACGGAACCGTCGTCGATGGTTGATCGGCTGCTGCGCCTGAACGCGCATGTGGTCACGATGGGCCGCCTGATCGCCTATGTCGGGTTGGGCGGCCTCATCGTGATCTCGATCGTCACCCTGATCGACGTCAAGCTGCGCTGGCTGTTCAACAGCCCGCTGACCGGCGTCGAGGACTTCCTGAAGATCAGCATTCCGATGCTGGTGGCGTCCTGCTTCCCAGCGGGCCTCGCCCTCAAGACGTCGATCACCATCCGCTATCTGGGCCAGGCCCTGGGGCGCAAGGCGGAAGCCTGGCTGGAGGCGTTCGGCCAGCTCGTCCTCCTCTTCTATGTCACGGTGCTCGCCTGGCAGGTCTACCGGGTTGCCGGTCAGGTCGGCCGGCAGGTGACCGACAATCTGGAACTGCCGATCTGGCCCGGCTGGTACGTGACCGCAGGGCTTCTGATGGTCTGCGTCCTGGTCCAGGCCCTGGTCTTCATCGTGCATCTGGCCGCGGCCACCGCCGGGCGCACCGTGCCCACCGCCGCGGCGGCGAGCGAGTAGCGCTCGGGCCGTTCCGGCCACCGCCCGACCCCCAGCGTCAATCAAGGGAACGCCCCCGGGATGGATCCCGTCGTCATCGTGCTTCTGGGCCTTCTGGTCCTGTTCGTCCTGATCGCGCTGCATGTGCCGGTCGCCGCGTCCATGGCGACGGTGGCGGTGATCTGCTTCGGCCTGTTGAGCTGGCTGGTCTACGGGGCGAGCCTGGAACAGGGCATCTCCGAAGGGTTCCGGGTCATCGGGATCGAGGCGCGCGCCAATCTCGAAAGCCTGGAACTGGCGGTCATCCCGCTTTTCATCCTGATGGGCGGGTTTGCGACGGCGGCCGGCATGTCGGCCGACATCTACAAGCTGGCGGAAGCCTGGCTCGGCCAGTTCCGGGGCGGACTGTCGCTCGCCACCATCGGCGCCTGCGCGGGGTTCGGCGCGATCAACGGCTCCTCGATCGCGACCACGGCGACCATGACCCGGGTCGCCCTGCCGGAAATGCAGCAGCGCGGCTATTCGGCCGAACTCGCCACGGGGTCGATCGCGGCGGGCGGCACGCTCGGCATGCTGATCCCGCCGTCGATCATCATGGTGCTGTATTCGATCCTGACCGAACAGTCGCTGCTGGCGATGTTCGCCGGTGCAGTCATCCCCGGGCTCCTCGCCGTCACCTTCTACTTCATCGCGATCTCGGTCTTCGTGCGCGTCTACCCGACGGCCGGGCCGGCGGGGGAGGCGATCCGCTGGACCCGACGCGGCCGGGCCACGCTGGAAAGCTGGCGGGTCATCGTCCTCGCCTTCATCGTCTCCGGCGGCATCTACGGCGGCATCTTCACCGTCAACGAGGCCGCTGCCGTGGGGGCGGCCGTCGCCTTCATCTTCTTCGTCGTCTCCGGCCGCTTCACCCGGGCGGCGCTGACCAACGTCCTGGGCGACGCCGCCGGCACCACCTCGCTCCTGTTCCTGGTGATCATCGCCGCGTCCTCGATGAGCTACTTCGTCACCATCAGCCAGGCGCCGATGGTGATGGTGGAGACGATCAAGGGCTTCGACCTGCCCGGCTGGGCGATCATCGGCATCCTGATGGTGCTGTTCATGATCGCCGGTTCGATCTTCGACACCACGGCGGCGATGGTCCTGACCCTGCCCTTCGTCTATCCGCTGGTGCTAGGCATCGGACCGGAAATGCACGGCATGACGGAGACCCAGACGGCGATCTGGTGGGGCCTGATGATGGTGGTCCTGATCGAGGTCGGGATGATCACGCCGCCGATCGGCCTCAACGTCTTCGTCATCCACGGCATGGCGCCAAACATCCCGCTGACCACGGTGTTCCGGGGCATCGCCCCATTCCTGATCGCCGATCTCTGCCGGCTGATCCTGATCGCCTCGTTCCCGCAGATCGTGATCTGGCTGCCGGACCGGCTGGGCTTCATCTCGCCGTTCTGACTTGCCGTCGTTAGATATCGGTGGATCCCTCCGGGTCTTGGAAAACCCGGAGTGAGCTGCCCCGTGATCGATCTCAGCCTCTATCTGACCTATGTCGCCGCCTGCATCGCGATCGTCATCGTGCCGGGACCGACGGTCACCGTGATCATCGCCAACAGCCTGGCCCACGGGGCACGCGCCGGCTTCGCCAACGTTGCCGGGACGCAAGTGGGACTGGCCATGATGATCGCGATCCTGGCCGCGGGCCTGACCACGGTGGTGACCACGCTCGGCCATGCGTTCGACGTGATCCGCCTCGCCGGGGCGGCCTACCTGATCTGGCTCGGCGCCAGGATGATCATGGCAGACGGCAGCCTGGGCGAGGCGAAGGCGACGGCCGCCAAGAGCCTCGGCGGCTTCTTCCTCCAGGGCCTGCTGGTGATCTGGTCGAATCCCAAGGCGCTGCTGTTCTTCGGCGCCTTCATCCCGCAGTTCGTCGACCCGGCGGGCGAC
>CAYNIS010000221.1:0-6294 GCA_964397055.1 uncultured Rhodospirillaceae bacterium
GGCCTGCGCGCCGACATGGACGCGCTGCCGATGGAGGAAGCCAACGACTTCGCCCACAAGTCGACCATCCCCAACCGCTTCCACGGTTGCGGCCATGACGGCCACACGGCGACCCTGCTCGGCACCGCGCGCTACCTCGCGGAGACGAAGAACTTCGACGGCACCGTCTACTTCTTCTTCCAGCCGGCGGAGGAGACCGGGGGCGGGGCGTCGGCGATGATCGACGACGGCCTTTTCGACCGCTTCCCGTGCGAAAGCGTATGGGGCTATCACAACTGGCCCGGCCTGCCGCTCGGCCAGATCGCGGTCAAGCCCGGACCGGCGATGGCGGCGGTCGACGAATTCAAGATCGCGGTCAAGGGCTATGGCAGCCACGCCGCCTATCCGCAGCGCTCCATCGACCCGGTGGTGATCGGGTCGCAACTGGTCTTGTCGCTGCAGACCCTGGTCAGCCGGGCGACCAATCCGCTCGACGCCGCCGTCGTCTCGACCACCCAGTTCAACGCGTCCGACGCGTTCAACGTGATCCCCGACCAGGTGACGCTCGGCGGCACCGTGCGCACCTTCCGGCCGGAGGTCCAGGACCTGATAGAGGCCGGCATCCGGCGCATCGCGACGGCGACCGCGGAGGCGTTCGGCGGCTCGGCGGAGGTCAGCTACGTCCGGCATTGTGCCGCGACCATCAACCACCCGGCGGAATCGGAAACCGCCCGCGATGTCGCGGCGGAGGTGGTCGGCGGCGAAAACGTCGTATGGGACCCGGAACCGGTGATGGGCGGGGAAGACTTCTCCTTCATGCTGCAGAAGAAGCCGGGCAACTTCGTCTTCCTCGGCGGGGCCGGCGGCCGTTCGGCCGAGATGCCGCACCACCCGCGCTACGACTTCAACGACGCGATCCTGCCCATCGGCGCCAGCTTCTTCGCCCGTCTGGTCGAACGTACCCTGCCGCGCGCGGGCTGACCCCGGATGGCGAGCCGGCGCATCATCCTGAGCGGTGCGGTCGCGGCGGCCGTTCCGGCCGCCAGCGCGCTCGCCCAGATCGCGCCCGACTTCGTGGTCGAGGGCCAGGCCGAGTGGTCGGGGCCGAATTCGACCGTGCTCAGCTTCACCACCCGGATCGCCATCGGCGATGACGAGTGGCAGGCGATGTGGCGGCTGACCGGCAACACCCCGCCGGGGCCGCTGCCGGAAAGCGCCATGGCGATCGGCATCTTCGTCGGCCAGCGGCCGAGCGGCGGCCATGGCGTGCGCATCACCGGGTTCGAGCCCGACGACGACTTCGTCATCGTGACCTACGAGGAAGAGACGCCCGACCGCGGCCTCTTCACCACGCAGGCGCTGACCTATCCCTGGACGATCCGGGTCTTCCCCCGGATGCGCCTGCCGGTCCTGATCGAACGCGCGGGCTGATCGCGGCCCCGGCATCGGCCGGCACCGATATGTTATTCCTGCAACGTCTGTCGATTTTCCGACACAGATGACCCCTCGCCCGGCCGTTTGCGGCTACCGGGCGCCGGGTTTTTGGCGTACCAAGGACAATGTGCGTTGGGGTTGCGGTAACACTTTCCATGCTACCGACCCTCTCGATCGCGTCGCGCGCGGTCGAGGCTATCGGAACCGAGGGATCCGTCATCGATGTCTGACAGGAACAGTGGGTTCGCACGCTATCTGATCGCGTCCGCGGCCGCGGTTGCGCTTCTGGCACCGGGCATTGCCACCGCCGACACGGCCCAGCCGCCGTATTTCTATGTCGGCGTCATGGGCGGCACCAACTTCCTGCAGGACAGCGACAGCAGCTTCGGCGGCGTCGACAACAATGTCGACTTCGAAACCGGCTTCGGTGTCGCGGGCTACGCCGGCTACAAGTGGTCGTTCGGCGTGCGCACCGAGCTTGAGGTCGGTTATCGCGACAACGATGTCGACACCCTGTCGGGCACCGGCACGGCCGGCTCCAACGGTGAAAGCAACGCCTGGTCGGTCATGGGCAACGTCGTCTACGACATCCCGACCGGCACCCGCTTCACCCCGTATGTCGGCGCCGGTATCGGCTATGCCGACATCGACTTCAATTCGATCGGGACGGTTTTCACGACCCAAGCGCTGGACGGCGGTGACGAGGACTTCGCATATCAGGCGATCGCCGGCGTCAGCTACGACCTGACGCGGGAGATCGCGGTCAACCTCGACTACCGCTACTTCGCCGCCCTCGATCCGGAGATCGAGCTGACCGGCGGCACCTCCGCCAATGTCGACTACAACAACCACACGGTGATGGTCGGCCTGCGCTACAAGTTCCTGGCCCCGCCGCCGCCGCCGCCGCCGGCTCCGACCCCGGTCGCCCAGCCGGCCCCGCCGCCGCCGCCGCCGCCGCCGCCGCCGATCACCCGGAACTACATCGTGTTCTTCGACTTCGACGAGTCGCTGATCACCGGCCCGGCTGCGTCGATCCTCCAGGATGCCGCGCGCAACGTGAACCAGGCCGGCATCACCCGGATCGAGGTCACCGGCCACACCGACACCTCCGGCTCGATCGCCTACAACGAGGGGCTGTCGCTCCGCCGCGCCAACGCGGTGCGTGACCAGCTGGTCAACCTGGGCGTCGCGGCCAGCGACATCGCGATCTTCGCCCGCGGCGAAAGCCAGCCGCTCATCGCCACCGGTGACGGTGTGCGCGAGCCGCAGAACCGCCGCGTGGAGATCGTGCTGCAGTAACGGGATCGCGGTTCCGGTGGCGACACCGGGACCGCCTGCTGTCCGGGGGAACGGGCGGCCCCGATCCGGGGGGATCATGAACGGGGCCGCCCAGGCACCGGCCCAGCCGGGACCAGCTCTCGCGTGACGCGCCGGTCGCACCGCCCGAAAGGGCCCGACCGGCGTTGTCGTCTGGGCAGGCCCGCAATCCGACGAGCTGACTGCCAAGGGACCCCGAGCGATGTCCGCCTGCCGCCTTACCGCCATCGCCGTCGCCACGGCCGGCTTGCTCGCCGCTCCATCCGGGCCGGCGGCGGCGGTCGAAGGGCTCTACACCAGCTTGATGGCCGGTGCGTCCTTCCATGTCGAACAGGATGCCGAGATCGCGGGCACCACGCGCAGCATCGACTACGAGCCCGGGCCGGCGGTCGCCGGGGCGCTCGGCTACGGCTTCGGCAACGGCTTCCGGGCGGAGGTCGAGGTCAGCTGGCGCGGCAACGAGCAGGAAGACATCGGCGACCGCTTCCGCGCCATCGCCGGCATGGCCAACGCCTATTACGACATCGACTTCAACCTCGACCGGGTGCACCCCTATCTCGGTCTTGGCCTCGGCATCGCCGGCGTGTCGGCGAACGACATCGCCTTCGACACGACCGGCACCGTGATCGACGACGGCGACCCGCGATTCGCCTTCCAAGGCATCGCCGGGCTTGCCGTCGACCTGACCGACCACATCGACTTCCTGGTCGACTACCGGTTCTTCGGCACGCCGGGCAGCGAGCTCGATGCCGTCGACGCGACCGGCACGCGCCAGGACGCGGACACCGACTATTTCAGCCACTCGGTCCTGGCCGGCTTCCGCTATCGCTTCGAAGCGCCGGACCAGCCGCCGGTCGCGCGGCCCGCGGACGCCGCCCCGCCGGCGCCGACCCCGGTTGCCGATCCGCCGCCGCCACCGCCGCCGCCGGCCCCTACCGAACCGCGCACCTTCATGGTGTTCTTCGATTTCAACCGCTCGGACCTGACGGAAGACGGCCGCATCGTCGTCGCGACGGCGGCGAACACGGCCCTGCGCTTCGGCTACACGCGCCTGGTGGTCAGCGGTCATGCCGACCGTTCCGGCTCTGCCCGCTACAACGAAGCGCTGTCGCAGCGGCGGGCGGAGACCGTGCGCAATCTCCTGACCACGCGCGGCGTGCCCGGCACGGCGATCTCCATCCGCGCGCTGGGCGAGGCGGAACCGCTGCTGCCCACGGCCGACGGCGTGCGCGAACCGCAGAACCGGCGAGTCGAAATCGTCCTCGACCAGTAGGGCCGGGCACCTCCATCGAAAACGGCCAACGCAAAACGGCCAACGCAAAACGGCCAACGCAAAACGGCCAACGCAAAACGGCTGGTCCCCGATCGGGGACCAGCCGTTCCGGCCAACGCTGATGGGATATCAGCGGGTGGTGTTCTGCACCGTCTCGATGCCGCAGGCGTTGCGCGCGATCGGGCTGCCCTGATGGCGGATCGCCGAGAACGCGGCAAGCTGGCCGCCGTTCATCGCCAGCACCTCGTCGAACAGCGGCGCGACCATGCCGCAATACTGATTGCCGTGCTGGATGTTGCTGCCGGAGAACTGGTTGGCGAGGGACGTGACGAAGCGGCTGAGCTCGTCGGTGCCGCGCCGGTTGCCGTGCTGGCGCACGAAATAGCGCTTCAGTTCAAGACCGTGATCGATCAGGTCGGTCTCGAACCTGCGCACGAAGCTGTTGTAGTCCGACTGCTTGCCGCAGGTCAGCGCCGCGACCATCAGTTCGGTTTGCAGGAGCCGTACGTCGACCGCAGCCTTCTCGGCGGCGGTGTTGCAGGCCAGTGCCGTGCCGCCCAGGCCGATCACCAGAGCCGCCGCCGCGGCTGCCGACTTCCAGAACCCCATGATCCGCCCCTTTCGCTGCCGTCCGGCGCTGTTCGGTTTCGCCGGTCTTGCGTTTGACGGCGGCACTTTGGCGGAGCGGCACGGCTTGGACAAGACTCCGACAAGCATTTGCCGCGAATTGTTGCAGCGATGCCATGGCCCTGGCAGAACACGAAGCAATAGCGGGCGGACTCACCGCGAGAAACTTTGACACATCTGGAGCAAAACCATGCAATTCGTCTTGACCTGCGTCGACAAACCGGGCAGCGGCCAGATTCGCCTGAACAACCGACCCGCCCATCTGGACTATCTGAAGGGGCCAGGCGACAAGCTCATCATGGCCGGGCCGATGTTGAGCGACGACGGGGAGAGCCCGGTCGGCAGCGTGCTCGTGGTCGATGTCGAGGATCGGGCGGCAGCCCAGGCGCTGGCCGACGGCGACCCCTATGCCAGGGCCGGCCTGTTCGAGGCGGTGATGATCCGCCGCTTCCGCACGGTTATTCCGGCCCAGGGTTGACGGGACGAGGGAGCTGGCTGCCGACGATGCAGTATTGGCTGGTCAAATCGGAACCCGACGCATGGTCCTGGGACGAGCATGTCGCCGCCGGCGTCGACTGCTGGGACGGCGTGCGCAACCATCAGGCCTCCAACAATCTGAAGGCCATGAAGGTCGGCGACCGCGCGTTCTTCTACCACTCGAACAAGGGCAAGGAGATCGTCGGCATTCTGGAAGTCGCGAAGGAATACTATCCCGACCCTTCCGACGAGAGCGGCAGGTTCGGCATGGTCGACTTCCGCGCTGTCGAGCCGATGCCGACCCCGGTGACCCTGGTCCAGATGAAGGCCGATCCCGACCTTGCCGACTTTCCGCTCATCCGCCAGAGCCGGCTGTCAGTGATGCCGGTGACGGAAGCGCAATGGCGACACATCGCGAGGCTCGGCGGGCTGGAGACCTGATCCCGACCGGTTGATCCCGACCGGTTGATCCCAACCGGTTGATCCCGACCGGCTGATCCCGACCGGCTGATCCCGACCGGCTGGCCGGCTTGTTCACCCGGCCGCGCGTCCGGATAATGCGCACCTGATCAAGCCGGGGCGACGAGACCCCGGCGGACGACAAAGAGTGGGAGGATCGAGGCGATGGCGAGCGACGTCATTCCGGTACCGGCGGAGATTGCCGGCGCGGCCCTGGTGGACGCGGCGGGCTATCAGGAGATGTACGCCCGGTCGATCGCCGATCCGGAAGCGTTCTGGGCGGAACACGGCAAGCGCATCGACTGGTTCAAGCCCTATACCAGGGTCAAGAACGTCGACTACTCGGGCGACGTGTCGATCCGCTGGTACGAGGACGGCACGACCAATGTCTGCCACAACTGTGTCGACCGGCACCTCGCCACCCGCGGCGACCAGACCGCGATCATCTGGGAGGGCGACGACCCCAACGTCTCCCAGCACATCACCTATCGGGAAATGCACGCCGCGGTCTGCCGGCTCGCCAACGCGATGAAGGCGCGCGGCATCGGCAAGGGCGACCGCGTCACCATCTACATGCCGATGATCCCGGAAGCGGTCTACGCGATGCTCGCCTGTGCCCGCATCGGCGCGGTCCATTCCGTGGTGTTCGGCGGCTTCTCCCCGGAAAGCCTGAAGGACCGCATCCTCGACTGCGACGGCACGGCGGTGATCACCGCCGACGAAGGCGT
>CAYNIS010000222.1:0-1011 GCA_964397055.1 uncultured Rhodospirillaceae bacterium
GGAGCCACGATCCCGACGACGAAGCCGCCGCCGAGGGCGGCCGGGCTCTGTCCCGCCAGCGGGCCGAAGAATTCGACAAAGGTCCCGCCCCGGCGCGGCAGAAACCGGACCGAGTCATCGGTGAGACCCCGCCAGATGCCGGCGCCACAGCCGGACGAGGGCGGCATACGCCGGCAGGGATTCCGGATCGGCGAGGGTGCGGCGGTCGTCGACGCCGATCCACGGCGGCATCAGTTCGACGAGGCTGGCGTCGACCGCGTGCTCGGTATCCCACACACGGTAGAGGTAGCCGGCGTCGTCAGCGCCGATGAAGCGGTCGATCACCAGTTGATGGCTGGCATCAAGCTCCAGGGCCATGCCCGAGGCGAGAGGCGGTGGGCGGCGCGATCCGGTGAAGCCCGATGGCGGGCCGCCCACGCCTCCGGTCATTTGCGGACCAGCGCCAGCATCTCTTCGATGAAGTCTTCGATCAGGGCCCGCTGCAGCGGCTGATCATCGATCGTCCAGCGGAGCTTGGCGAAATAGCCCTGCCGCTCGGCGACCAGGATGCCGGCGGTCCGGCCATCCTGCCCGGCGAGCGAGAAGCCGAGCCGCGCCATCTCCTCGGTCATGACCGGGCCGATCTCGTTCAGGAACACCTCCTCCCCGTAGAGGTCGACGATTTCCTGCCGGTGGCGGCCGACCTCCCGAACCAGACGATCCGGCCCGTTGTTCTCGCGCGGTACCGGATAATGATAGGCGGTGACCAGCATGCCAGGCGCCCGATAGCCCATGGAGTAACCGGCCCCCGGCTGGTCGGCCTCGTAATCGCGGCGGCTGTAGAGATGCAGCCAGCCGATCTCCGCCGGCCAGGCGAGGCGGGTGTCGGGATCGACCTCCATCACCGGATGCTCGGCCAGATCGCCGGCATCCAGGGGCGCGCCGGCGCGCTCGAAATAGACCGCCTCGACCCGACCCTGACCCGGCATCTGACCGGGGCCGAGCTTTTCGATGCGGCGGACGAACCGGTTG
>CAYNIS010000222.1:1021-6275 GCA_964397055.1 uncultured Rhodospirillaceae bacterium
GCGCCGACCATGCGCCAAAGGCCGCCGGACTGCTGGCCGCTGAAAACCAGCAGCATCGCCTCCGCCCGGCGCGCCGCGACGGGGTCGCCCGGGGTCAGCACGATCGGTTGATCGGGCGTGCCGGTGCCGCCGGATATGCTCGACGCCAGGAATGGTGCCTGGGCGACCAGGCCCGCGACATCGATGCCCGGTGCGTCCTCGGCCGATGCCGGCCGCGGCATTGTCAGGGTGACGGCAAGCACGGTCACAAGTGCGAGGAACAGGTGCCGGAGGTGCGACATCGGTCGATCCTTCCCTTTCGGCGGGTGTCAGGACCCTTCGTCCTTAGCGCGATCGGCTTAATGGCCGATGAAGCGGTCGGCATCGGCATAAACCCGATGGCAACCATCGCCGTGGCTCGATGGCGCGAAGTTGTTCGGCCGCGAGGGGCGGCCGCCCCGCCATTGGAGATTGCAGACCATGGCCCATCGTCTGATCACGCTCATCCTCGCCGCCGTCTTCCTGATGCCGTTTGCCGCGACCGCCGGCGAATTCGACGAGGAATCGGTGCCCGAGGAATGCGAAAGGTTCACGCCGTATGGCGGGATCTGGAGCGATCTCCATCAGCAGACGCTGGACTGTGCCCGCTCCGACATCGCCATCTGCAAGTACCAGATCGCGCAGATGTGGCGCGGCAAGGGGACATTGCCGCCGCCGGCGAAGACCTTCCCGACCGGATGCGCCTATGTCGGCTGGACGCGCATGGCCGCCAAGGCCGGCTACATGCAGTCCATCTGGGAGCACTCGCAGGTCCTGTGCGCCGAGTTCTCGCGCACCCAGCGCAAGCTGAACCCGGACCGGCGGCTCGCCAAGGCGATCGACCTCATGGCCTGGAGCCTGGTCGCCTGGGAGTTCGACGAGGCGAAGCTGCGCACCAGCCTGGACGTCGCCTGCGCTCCGATCAGCCTGCTCGTGCGCAAGGGCGACCTCGACCTCGAACAGATCATGGAAGCGGCGGTCGCCCGTTCGGAAATCCTCGACGCACAGATCCCGGACCGCATCTATGATGCCGAAAGCGCCATGCGCGACCTGACCCAATAGGCCCTGGACCGGCGGTAACGACCCCGCGAGGGCGCCCTCGCGGCTGAGGGCGATTGCCAGGGCCTCGCCCACCGTCCTACCGTCGCCGGCATGCATGCCGGGCCGGCAGCGGCAGGCTGACCGCTCGCTTCCAACGGCCGGCCGAAGCCGACAACGACAACGGGGAGGGCAAGACGCCATGGGGACATACGAGAAGGTGAAGCTGGACTTCGACGGCCCAGTCGCGGTCCTGACACTGAACGATCCGGACCGGCTGAACCCGGTCAATCCGGAAATGATCTTCGACATCCTGGGCGCCCTCGACGAGGTCGAGGATCCGGCGAATGGCGCCCGTTGCCTGTTGTTGACCGGGGCCGGCCGGGCATTCTGCTCCGGTGCCAACCTCGCCAGCCGCGGCGACAAGCTGCCGAACCAGCGCGCCGATACGGGCACGGCAATGGACCAGTGGTTCAACCCGCTGATGCTGCGGCTGAAGAACCTGCCGATGCCCCTGGTCACCGCCGTCAACGGTCTCGCCGCCGGCGGGGGTATGTCGATCGCCATCTCCGGCGACTACATCGTCATCGAGCGATCAGCCTACCTGCTCCAGGCGTTCTCGCGCATCGGGCTGGTGCCGGACATGGGCTCGACCTGGCTTCTGCCGCGGCGCATCGGCGTGACCCGGGCCATGGAACTGTCGCTGCTCGCGGACAAACTGCCGGCGGAAAAGGCCCTGGAATGGGGCCTGGTCAGCAAGATCGCCGAGGATGGCAAGGTCGTAGAGGAGGCGATGGAGGTGGCCCGCCGGCTCGCCCAGGGGCCGACCTTCACCTACGCCAACGCCCGACGCCTGTACTGGGAGAGCTTCGACCGCAGCTTCGAGGCCCAGCTTCATGCGGAGCGCGCGACGCAGTTGGTGGTTGGCAAGACCGCCGACGCCAAGGAAGGGGTCACCGCCTTCCTCGAGAAACGGCCGGCCCAGTTCCAGGGGCGCTGAGACGGCGCCAAACGCCGAACGGAGGGCGGGGTGCCGGCGGGCCCCGCCCTTTTTCGATGACGCTAATGCGAATGATTTGCATTACCGACTTCTTGGCGCTATGCAGACGAGCCCGCCGTCGCCAGCCGAGGAGAACGCCCCGTGACCGTTGTTCCGTTCCCTGCCGCCTATCGCGCCCAGGCGCTTGCCGCCCTTCCTCCCCTCTCCCCTGATCAGTCCGTTGCGGGATTGATGGAATCGGAACTGTTCATGGTCTGGGCGGTCCGCCAGTGGGTGGTGGCGATACATCAGGACGAACCGCCGGTAGCGCGCCTGGAAGAAGGCTTTCGCCTCGCCGGGCTGATCGACGACCTGCCTGCCTTCCACGCGGCGATCAGCTTCGTCAGCCTTCATGCCGCGACACAGCTCGACGTGCGCTGCCCGCAGTGCAAGGGCCTGGGCGCCGGTGAGCGACTGCTAATGGAACTTGCCCGCGGCGCCCTGCATGGCGACCCGCGGGCACTGTCGCTCGCCCTGGCCATCGTCATCGACCCGCGTGCGGTGCCGGCTGCGCACGAAGCTCTGACCTGGTGGGCCGCAGTGATGGAACGGGCGGGCTACGCCCTGCCCCGGCGGGCCGGCGGGGTCACCGTCCCCGCGCCTGTCACCTGGCTCAACTGATCAGAGGGGACGGGCAAATGACCCTGGCGATCGATCTCGACACGGTCGAACCGCAGCCGCGACCCGGCGAGCTTGCCGCACCGGCCACCGTTCTCGGCCTCGACTATCCCGATCATCTGCTGGTCTGGTCGATCCGGCACCTGGCAACAGGGCGCCAGGACGCCGGCCCGCGCATCGCCCGCGAACTCGCGGGCGCGGCACATTCGCCGTGTCAGGTGGTGCGTGCGCGCCACGCCTGGACCACCGTGATCCAAATCCTGGGCCGGCATGGCCGCCGACCGCTCAGCGTCGGCCTGCCGTCCTTCATGCCCCTGACCGCCGACGAGCAGCGCCTGGTCATGCTGCGGCGCGCGGCCGGCGTGTCCGACTGGCATCTTGCCGGGATGCATGCGATCTGGCTGGTCCGCGGTCGGGCGGCCGATGCCCTGATCGACGCCCTGGGCGAGCTGTCGAGAGTGGTCGAGTGAGGATCAGCTTCCTTCCAGCGCAAAGCGGATCGGGAAGACGAACACCACGGGATCGGTCGTGATCTCCGACGGCGGGGGCGGCAGCGGGTCGGCACGATCGAACATGCGCAAGGCTGCCGCGTCGAGTTCCTTGTGGCCGGAGCTTTCGACCACGACCCGGGCAAGCACCCCGCCCAGGCGGTTGATTTCGACCCGGATGCCGGTCGTGCCCTCCAGCCCCTGATCGCGGGCGAGGCGAGGATAGAGGAAACCCCGCCGGACGATGTGACGGCGGATGATCGCCCGGTAGCGATCCTCGGCCCTGGCGATTTCCTCCGCCGTGGGCGGATCGACGTCGACCACCGCATTGTCGACGCCGAAGGCCTGGGCGATCTCGAACCGCTCCTCGGCCAGGGCCTGGCCATCGACCTCGCGAATGCGCACACCCGGTGGCGGCAGCGCACCGACCGGTTGAGGTTCGGCGCCGGTCCCCGATGTCGTCGCCGTGGCCGCGGCCGTCGCAGTTTCGGGTCGGGCTGGATCGGACCGGCGCTCCGGAACGGGAAGCGCGGCTGCTGCGACGACGGGCTCGGGCGGTGGCGGTTCGGTCAGCTCCGGTTCCGGCGCCTGCGCAAGATCCGGCACCGGGTCAGGCTGAGCCAACCTGGCAACCGGTTCCGGCGCCGAAGAATCGGGCTGAGGCTCTGCCGGCGGTTCGGCTGGCGCCGCAGGCGGCTCTGGCGACGCGGGCGGCTCTGGCGCGGGAGTTGCGGGCGGTCGCGAAGGAACTGCCGCAACCTCGAGCCGCGGGCGATCCGGCTCCGGCTCTCTCGCCCGGCGCCGGCTGCTGCCCCAGGGGATCAGCGGCGCCGGTTCAGCCGGTCGGACCCGCGGCGACGGCGCGACCATGCGGGCAAGGGAGCGTTCGGGCGCACGCTGGCGCCGTTGTCCCCCCGATGCCCAGGGGATCAGCGGGGATGCGTCGTCATCCGGGGGAGCGGCCGCCACGTCGCGCGGCGGGGTCGGCGGGGCTGGTGGCTGAAGGTCCGGTGAGGGCGGCTCGGGGACGGCATCTGGCTGCTCGGCGATGAGCGCCAGCGCCCAGTCCGGAGGCTGCGGGCGATCTTCCGGCACCGCACCGGGCGGCAGCGGTTCGGGTAGCGACTCGACCTGGATTGCAATCGCCGACGGTGTTGGCGGATCGACCGGGACCACCTCTTCGGCGGCCACCTCTTCGGCGGCCAGCGGGTCGACGGCGGCCAGTTGCTGCGTCGGAACGGCTGCCGCAGGCGGCGAAGGCGGTGGCACCGGCGGTGTCGCCGGGCTTGCGGCCGCCGGCGTGGACGCTTCAACCGCAGATGGCGCAAGTGCCGCCAGGGGTTGAGGGACAGCACCTGGAATGGCGTCACCAGGACCGACGGGCAGTACCAGGTCACGGGCGTCGACCATCGTCACCGACCGGGCCGGTTCCGGAGCCTCCGGCTCGATCGGCGTCAAGACCGGCGGCGCCAACGATTGCAGGACGATCGGTTCGCTCACATCCGCGGCTGCCGGCGGTGCCGCGGGCGCCGGCGAGGGTGCCGGCACCGGCGGGTCGAGCACCACGACCTCGATCTCGAAGGCCGGCACGACCGGCGGATCGACGATCGCGGCGACCGCCAGCATGGCCGCGACAAGGGCAGCGTGACCGGCGACAGCCACGGTGACGGTCGCGGCCGAGGACAATAGCGGCCGGTCACGCGACCAGCTGGTCGGCGCCAAGGGGTCGTCCCAGCGCCGCAGGTCCAAGGCGGCGGTGGCGGCAGCGTCAGGATCGGCGGCGGCTTCCATGGCGCGGACTATAGCGCGCCAAGGGGCTGTTTCGCGCCATCGGATTGACCCCGTGCGGGCCGGCACGCAATGATCCGCCGCTGATCGATCCTCCCCAAACCGGCCCGTCGATGCGCCTCGTCCGCCGATCCCGCCTGACCCTGACCGTCGACGGCCGCGCCTACCTGTTCGAGGTGGAGCTGGTCGACAATGGTGGCAGCCGCCCGGCGCGCTTCGTCGTCAACACGACCAGCGGGCAGGCGTCCGGCCCGCGCCGATCCGG
>CAYNIS010000223.1:0-6273 GCA_964397055.1 uncultured Rhodospirillaceae bacterium
GTCAAGCCGCGCGGCACATGTCAGCCCAGCCTCAGGCCGCCCGCCCGGCTACGGGTTGCCCAGCCTCAGGATTGCCCGCCCGGCTCCGGGCTCAGGTCTCTTCCAGGAACGAACGCCAGAGCCGTGAGAGGTCGTCGACCGCCGTGTCGTACAGATGCTGGCCGGCCTCCGGGTTGGCGAGCGACGGGTCGGACCCGATGCGCCCGTCGGGATAGCGCGCGCGCAGGTCCTCCGCCCCGTGGAAGCGCCCGGAAGGGGCGAGCGGCGGGTCGAGCACCGCAGACTTCGGATGGTCCGGAAAAGCGAACTGCATGACCGAGATCTCGCTGGCGGTGGCGTGGCTGCCGTCACGCTCGGCGAAGTGGGCCTTCGCCGCCGCCCGCGTCGCCGATCCCTCCCACCAGCTGACCAGCCGCAACCGCACCGTCTTCTCCAGCGCCGGATCCTGGGCGCGGAGGGCGCCATAGACCTCCGAAAAGCCGGCGCGCACGGTCGCGACGCTGCCGCCATGGCCGTTGATGAACAGGAACCGGCGGAAGCCGTGGGCGGCGAGCGACGTCACCGTGTCGACCAGGACATGGATCAGCGTCGACGGCCTGAGCGTGATCGTGCCGGGGAACGCCATGTGGTGCTGGGCGATGCCGACATGGATGGTCGGCCCGACCAGCGCCCCGGTCTCCTTGCCGACGCCGAGCGATATCGTCTCCGCGGTCAGGGCATCGGTGCCGAGATGGCCGGTCGGCCCGTGCTGTTCGGTCGAGCCGATCGGCACGATGACGCCGTCGGCGTGCTTCAGATAGGCCTCGACCTCGGGCCAGGTCCGGAGTTGCAGGCGCATCAGGCGGCCAGCGGCAGGAGGGCGGCGGCGACGCTGCGCTCTTCCGCCATCAGGACGTTGTAGGTGCGGCAGGCGGCCCCGGTATCCATCGGGTCGACGACGATGCCGTGGTCGCGCAGGGCCTGCTTCAGCGCCTTCGGCACCAGTTGCATGCGTTCCCCGCAGCCGATCAGCAGCACCTCAATCGCCGGGGATTGTCCGAACAGCGGCTGGAAACTCGCGACGTCGGCATCGGCGAGACCCGTCACCGGCCAGGTGACCGTGGCATGGGCGGTCACCAGGATGGGGCCGTCATGGACGGTGTCCGACACCCTGAAGCCCCCGGCGCGGTAGCTCTGGATGACCTGGCGGTCGGACATGATCAGCGGGGTTATGTCCAAGGGGATCGTCTCGTCACGAGGTCAGGCTAATCACCCTCGCAAGCTGCCGCCGGGTTCGTCAATCGGCCGGAGCTTCGCCAGCGGCCGGTTTACCGTCCGCGCCCTGGGCGTCCTCGTCGCCGAGGCCGGAGGCGAGATCAGACGGCTTCAGGCGGAACGCCATCAGGACCGGGGTCGCGATGAAGATCGACGAATAGGTCCCGATCGCGACCCCCCACAGCATGGCGGTGACGAAGCCGCGGATCACCTCCCCGCCGAAAATCCACAACGCGAGCAACGCCAGCAGGGTCGTGATCGAGGTCATCAGGGTCCGCGACAGGGTCCGGTTCAGCGCATAGTTGCAGATGCGCTCGAGGTCCCAGGACTTGTAGCGTCGCAGATCCTCGCGCAGCCGGTCGAAGACCACCACGGTATCGTTGATCGAGTAGCCGGAGATCATCAGGAGGGCTGCGACCGTCGACAGGTTGAATTCGATCTGGGCGACCGCGAACAGGCCGATCGTGGTGACCACGTCGTGGGTCAGCGCGGCGATGGCGGCGACGCCGAAGTGCCATTCGAAGCGCAGCCAGATATACGCCATGATGCCGAGAAGTGCGGCGATCACGGCATAGATCCCGGCCTCGATCAGTTCCGCCCCCACGGTCGGGCCGACGAACTCCACCAGAAGCTGCTGGAAGCCGGGGCCCAGCGCCTCCTGCACCGCGCGGGTCGCGGCCGCCTGGGCGTCGTCCTCCCCCTCGACCTCGGCCTGCGCCTGGACACGGATCGCCACGTCGGCATCGTCACCGAAGCGCTGGAGCGTGATCTCCCCAAGCTCCAGATCGTCGAGGGCCGCGCGCATGGCGCCGATGTCCGCCTCGCCGCTGTCGGCGCGGACGAGGATCAGGCTGCCGCCGACAAAGTCGATGCCGTAGTTGAGCCCGACGGTCAGGAACGCGCCGATCGACCCCAGGACCAGGAACACCGAAAGCGCGAAGGTGCGCGTGCGCTGGCCGACAAAGTCGTAGGCGGTATCGTTCGGAAAAAGGTGAAGCGGCTTCAGCATCAGATCGGGATCTCTTTCGGCTTGGTCTGCCGGAGCCAGGTGACGACCATCAGGCGGGTAACCCAGATCGCCGAGAACATGGAGGTGGCAATGCCGATCGCCAGGGTCACCGCGAAGCCGCGGATCGGGCCGGTGCCGAAGGCGAACAGGATGACGGCGGCGATCAGGGTCGTGAGGTTGCTGTCGATGATCGTGGTCATCGCGCGCCCGTAACCGGCGTCGATCGCCGAGATCGGGGTGCGGCCGATGCGCAGTTCCTCCTTGATCCGCTCGAAGATCAGGACGTTGGCGTCGACCGCCATGCCGATGGTCAGCACGATGCCGGCAATGCCCGGCAAGGTCAGCGTCGCCTGAAGCGTCGACAACAGCGCGAAGATAAGGGCGACGTTGACCACCAGGGCCGCGACCGCCATCGCCCCGAACAGGCCGTAGACGACGATCATGAAGCCGACGACCAGGACCATGCCGACCAGGGCCGCGACCTGGCCCTGGGCGATCGAATCGGCACCGAGCGTCGGGCCGACCGTGCGCTCCTCGAGGATGGTCAGGGAGGCAGGCAGCGCGCCGGAGCGCAGAAGCAGGGCCAGTTCCGCGGCATCGGTGACCGAGCCGACCCCGGTGATGACGCCATTGCCGCCGCAGATCGCGCTCTGGATCTCCGGGGCGGAGATGATCTCGTCATCGAGCAGGATGGCGAACGGCTCGCCGATGTTTTCGCTGGTGGTCTGGCAGAACCGGTCGGACCCCAGCGCGTTCAGCCGGAACGATACCGCCGGCAGGCCGTTCTGGGTGGTCACCCCGGCCCCGTCCAGCATGTCGCCGGTGACGTCCGCGCGGCGCAGGATCGGCAAGCTGCCGGTGACGACCTCGTCGGTGACCGTCGGCCGGCTCATCGAGCCCGGCGGCAACTGGCCGGCGGCGAGGTCGGCCTGGCTGACCGTGAGGTCAACGAGGTGGAAGCTCATCTTCGCCGGCTGGCCGATCAGGTCCTTCACCTCATCGCAGTTGTCGGTGCCCGGCAATTGCAGCAGCAGCCGGTCGATGCCCTGGCGCTGGATCAGCGGCTCGCGCGTGCCGGTCTCGTCGACGCGACGCCGCACGACCTCGATCGACTGGCCCATGACGTCGGCGATCAGTTGGGCGACGCCGACCTCGGTCATGATCACCCGCACCTCTCCGGTCTCGCCGTCGATGGTGAAGTCGATTTCCCCGGTCAGGGCATCGCCCATGGTCAGGATGACCTCCCGTGCCTCGCCGACCAGTTCGTCGAAGCCGCGGGTCTCACGCGCCGATGGCTCGCGCACGGTGAACAGGACGGTCGGGTCCGGCTGGGTCAGCGTGCCGAGATTGCGGTAGCGGACGTTGCGGCTGTTGAGGCCGCGCCGCGCGTTGTCCTCCATCGCCGCGAGGCGCTCGTTCAGGACCTCGTCGATGTCGGCGGACAGAAGGAGGTGGCAGCCGCCCTGAAGGTCGAGGCCGAGGTTGACGGTCTGGCTCGGGATCACCGCCGGCACCGCAGCCTGCCACGCTTCGGCTGTGCTGCGCGCGAGCAGGTTGGGGGCTGCATAGAGGAAGGCCAGGAGACAGACCACGAGGATGGTCACGATCTTCCAGGGCGCGAAATAGACCATGGCGAGGGGCGGTCCTTGGGTGTTCCGGCCGGGGTCGGGCAGGTTCGATCGGGGACGGCTCGATCGGGAACGGGTCGATCGTGCCGTCTAGGCTTTGTCGGGCGCGTCTCCGTCGCCCTTCGATGTTTCTTTCGCCAGTTTGGCCGGTTGAGGTTTCTGCAGAATCTCGGTCAGGGTCGCTCTTCGCACCCGAACGCGGACCCCCTGCGCTATTTCGACAACGACTTCGTCGCTGTCCTGTTCCGGCACGGTCGCGATCGTCCCGATGATGCCGCCACCGGTCACGACCCGGTCGCCGCGCCGCAGCATGCCGATCATCTCCTGGTGTTCCTTCAGCTTCTGCTGCTGCGGGCGGAACAACAGGAAATAGAAGATCGCCAGGATCGCGATCATCGGCGACAGCCGGATCAGGAAGTCGGTCATCGGGGCCGCTTCGCCGGCGGTCTGTGCGTGGGCGACGGAAATCAGCGAAAAATCGAACATGAAGGGGCTTCCAAGGAGTGAGACGCCGGACTATAGCCCGGCCGGGCGGGCGCGCAACCGACCGTGGCAACCGCGCCGGTACTTGTTTACCGTCCGAGCGGGCAGTTTATCCCGGCTGGTCTTGCATAGTGCCTGGTTTTGCATCGCGGCCGGTTTTGCATCGCGGCCGGTTTTACATCGCGGGCAGTTTTACATCGCGGGCAGTTTTACATCGCGGGCAGTTTTACATCGCGGGCAGTTTTACATCGCACCTGGGGGTCAGGTATGCGGTAGACTGCCGCCAATCAATGGCATGATGGCAACAGCCGCGGTGTCTGCTGCCTGAAAGGCTGCGCCTATCTGAAAGCCCGTGCCTATCTGATAGCCTCAGCATCGCTGCCCATCGGGGACGAAGAGGACACTTGAGCGTGGAAAAGGCCGTCGAAGCCCGTCTCGCCACCGTCGAGGAGCAGTTGACCCGCATTGCCGATGCGCTGGAACGCCAGACACCGCCGCCGGTGCCGGCGACAGACCTGTCGGGGTCGCCGGGCTATGTCTGGCAGCCGGAAGCCGATCGACTGAGCCCGGTCAGGCGGGTGTCGCGGCTGGAGCTGTCGCTGCTGATCGGCATCGACATGCCGGCCGCCCAACTGCTCGCCAACACGCGCCACTTCGCCAACGGCTATCCGGCCAACAACGCGCTCCTCTGGGGGGCACGCGGCATGGGCAAGAGCTCGCTGGTGAAGGCAGTGCACGCCAAGGTCGATGCGGAAACCGGCGGCGGGCTGGGCCTCGTCGAAATCCACCGGGAGGACATCCCGACCCTGCCCCGCCTTCTCGGCCTGCTCAGGGTCGCCCGACGGCGCTTCATCCTGTTCTGCGACGACCTTTCCTTCGACGCCCAGGATGCCAGCTACAAGTCGCTGAAAGCGGTGCTGGAGGGCGGGATCGAAGGCCGTCCCGACAACGTCGTCTTCTACGCCACGTCCAACCGGCGCCATCTGATGCCGCGCGACATGATCGAGAACGAGCGCTCGACGGCGATCAACCCGGGCGAGGCGGTGGAGGAAAAGGTCTCCCTGTCCGACCGTTTCGGCCTGTGGCTCGGCTTCCACCACTGCGACCAGGCCACCTACCTCGCCATGGTCCAGCGCTATTCCGAGTTCTTTCGCCTGCCGATCGAAGCGCAGGACCTCGATCGTGAGGCGACGCAATGGTCGGTGACCCGCGGGGCACGGTCGGGCCGGGTCGCCTGGCAATTCATCCAGCACCTGGCCGGCCGGCTCGGCCAGCGGCTGGACGTCAATATGGGCTGACCCTCCGGCCGACATCGCCGAGCGGCGGCAGTTCGACCATCGGATCGATCGCCTCCGTCCCCCGGCGGATCTCGAAATGGAGCTGCGGGCTGTCGACCGACCCGGTCGATCCGACACTGCCCAGAACCTCCCCCCGGGCGACGCGATCGCCGCGCGCCACGGTCATCCGGTCGAGATGGGCGTAAGCCGTGACCCAGCCGTCGTCGTGCCGGATCAGGACCAGATTTCCGAAGCCGCGCAGCTCGCTGCCGGCATAGGCGACTTCCCCCGGTGCCGAGGCACCGATCGGGGTGCCGCGAACAGCCCCGATGTTGACCCCGTCATTGTGCAGGCCGCCGTCCTTCGGCCCGAAGCCGAACACGACCGGACCGGCGACCGGCCAGGCAAACCCGCGTGGCCCCTGGGGCAGCGCCTCGGCCAGGAAGTCGGGGAGGTCGGGCGCCGCAGCACCTGACGGTGCAACCGGCGCGGTCCCGAGGGCGACCGGGGCCGGGAGCGGCGCCGGTTGCTGCGGTGCCGACGGAGCGGACGCAAGCGGTACCGGGACAGGTGGTACCGGGGCAGGTGGTACCGGGGCAGGTGGTACCGGGGCAGGTGGTAC
>CAYNIS010000224.1:0-6272 GCA_964397055.1 uncultured Rhodospirillaceae bacterium
GGCGATAGAGCTGGCGATCCTCCTCGAAGGTCTCGGGATCGGCGGCACCTGCGGCGAGCAGTTGCGCCCGCCAGGCCGCGATCGTCTGCGGGCGCTCGGCCGGATGCCGGGCCAGCGCGTGGTCGAGGGCTGCGCACAGCCCCTCGGCGTAGCCGCCCCGCGCGCGCCGGCCGGCCGGCAGATAGTCGTCCTCGATCATGCGGGCGACGGCCGATGGCAGCGTCCGGCCGGTGATCAGCCGATAGAAGACGGCGGCGAGGCCGTAGATGTCCGTCCAGGGACCGACCCAGCGATCGTCGTCCTGGGCGAGCTCGATCGGCATGGCGGCGGTCGCGGCGGGATCGGCATCGGCGGCGGCAAGCTGGCGCAGGCGGTGGCGGGCCCAGCCGGCACCATCGATCAGCGGCCGCCCGCCCGGCGTCAGGAAGAGCGCCCGGTGATCGATCCCGCCATGCTGAACGCCTTTCTTGTGAAGAGCCTCCAGCCCATCAAGCGCCTCCAACAGGATCGCCATCAGGCGCGGTTCCGCGGGAGGCGCCTTGTGATCGGGATAGCGCGCGAACAGCGGCTCCGCCGCATCCGGATCGTGCACGCCGTAAGTCGTGCCGTTGGCAAGGAGGAACCGTCGGACCGGCACCAGGGCGCGATGGGATGCTTCCGCCAGACCCCGGGTCTGCGCCTGGATGAGCCCGACGGCGCGGCCCAGGCGATCGGCCTGCCCGGGCCAGGGGCGAACCACCGTACCCTCGCGGCCGGCGAGGCCGACCGGCAGGAACTCGCGCAGTTCGACCGGTTCCTCAGCATGCAGGTCCCGGGCGCGATAGCGTACCTCGATCGGGTCGCGCGCGGTCACCCGCTCCAGCCGGTAGCGGTCAAGCTCGAGGCCACCCGGCAGCGGTTCGGCGAAAACCAGCGGTTCACTCGGCACGGATGTCATGTCGGTGACTCCCCGCTCGCGGCATGTCGGCGTTGCGGCCCGTAACATCGCCCGGATCACGCCCCAACTATAGACCATGTCCGACGGCGGCGGTGGACCCTGCCGGTATCCCCGACCCGCCGGCCCGCATCGAATGGAGCGCGTTGTCTTGCAGAGGCTTTCCGACCTCTTGCGCGGGATCGGCATGGCCTGGCGTGTGATCCATGGCGACCCGGACCTGCCGGTCGACCACCTCGCCTATGTCTCCCGCCACGCCCGGCCCGGCACGGCCTTCGTCGCCGTCCGTCTGATCAAGGCGCACCCCGACCACTCGCTGGACGATGCCGTCGGCCGCGGTGCCACCGCCCTGATCCACGCCGATGACGTCCCGATCCCGGAGGGGGCCGCAGCCACCGCCCCGGTGCGGGTGTGGGTCGCCGATGCCCGGCTGGCGCTGGCGCGCCTTTCGCGCACGCTGTATCCCGCCGCACCCGCCACCGTCGCGGCGGTGACCGGCACCAACGGCAAGACCTCGACCGGCGAGTTCACGCGCCAGATCTGGGAACAGGCGGGCCATGTCGCCGCCAGCTTCGGCACGCTGGGCCTGATCGCGCCGGGCATCCAGCGGCCCTACAGCTTCACCACGCCCGGGCCGATCACCCTTCACGAGGCCTTCGACGAGATCGCGCGCGATCCGGGTGTCACCCATGTCGCCGTCGAAGCCTCCTCCCACGCGCTCGACCAGCGCCGCGCGCATGGCGTGCGTTTCCGCGCGGCGGCCTTCACCAACCTCACCCAGGATCACCTGGACTATCACGGCACCATGGCCGCCTATTTCGCCGCCAAGCGTCAGTTGTTCGAGGTGCTGATGCCGCCCGGGGGCGACGTCGTCCTCAACATCGACGACCCGGCCGGCCGGCTGCTGGCGGAGCGGGCGGCCCAACGGCGCCAGCGCATCATCACCACGTCGGCGTCCGGCCAGCCGGCGACGTTGTCGGTCCGGGCGTCCCAGGCGGTTCCTCTCGGCTACCGGCTGGCGCTGGAGATCGACGGCCGCCGGCAGGAGGCGGTCCTGCCGGTGATCGGCAACTTCCAGATTGCGAACGCACTGACCGCGCTCGGCCTCGCGCTGGCGACCGGGATCGACCGTTCCCGTGCGCTCGGCGCCCTCGCCCGCCTAGCGGCGGCCCCGGGTCGTCTGCAGCGGGTCGCCGCCCTCGCCGGCGGCGGCCAGGTCTTCGTCGACTATGCGCACAGCCCGGATGCCCTGGAAAAGGCCCTCAGGGCCCTACGGGAACATGCGTCGGGGCCGCTCAGCGTCGTGTTCGGCTGCGGCGGCAACCGGGACACGGGCAAGCGCCCGCTGATGGGGGCGGTCGCGTCACGCCTCGCCGACCGGGTGATCGTCACCGACGACAACCCCCGGCTGGAGGATCCCGCCGCCATCCGGGCGGAGGTCCTGGCCGCCGCCCCCGACGCGATCGACATCGGCGACCGCCGGGAAGCGATCGCCGCCGGGATCGAGGGGGCCGGCAAGCACGGCATCGTCCTCATCGCCGGCAAGGGCCATGAGGACGGACAGGACGTCGCCGGCGTCAAACACCCGTTCCACGACGAGACCGTGATCCGGAGCCTGATCGGAGAGGTCCAGCGATGATGACCGAAGACGACTATGTCGAGCGACTGCTGCGCGAGGTGGTGGCGGAACTGGCACCGGACGGGCACACCCTCTCGCCCGGTCTCCTGGAGGGCTTTCGTCGCTACCCGCGCGGGCGGTTCGTCCATCGTTTCCGGCGGCGCGAGGAGCACTTCGTGCGCGACCTCGACGTCGGCGGCCAGCAAGAACACCTGGACGCGGTCTATTCGGACACCGTGCTCTACTATGTCGACGCTGACGGCAAGGACCGATCGGCAACCAATTCACGCCCGTCGATGGTGCTGGCGATGGCCACCCTTCTGGACATCCAGCCCGGTCACAAGGTGCTCGAGATCGGATCGGGATCGGGCTGGCTGTGCGCCGTGATGAGCGGGGCGGTCGGGCCGCACGGTCACGTCGTGGGGATCGAGATCCTGCGCGACCTCGCCGACCAGGCCAAGCACGACCTCGCGGATGCGGGGGCGGATCGGGTCACCGTGGTCGCCGGCGACGGGGCGAAGGGCTATCCGCTGATGGCGCCGTTCGATCGGGCGATCATGACCGCGGGCTCGCCTGAATTCCCGACCTTCCTGTTCGAGCAGACCTCCCGCGACGCGAAGGTGATCGTGCCGATCTCCAACCGCGGATTGGACGAGGAGGTCTGGGTCCTGGAGCGTTCCGGTGCCGGGTTCCACTCGACCCACTCCTGGCTTTCCCGCTTCGTCCCGTTGAGGGGGGAGACCCACAAGGTCGGCCGCTACGACTACCTTTCGGAACTGCCGCTGTGGGCGGAGGTCAAGGGCCGGGAGAGCGGGCGCCGGCGGGCCTGGTTCGGCGGGCGCGGCCCGCGCGACGTGATCATCCGCACCAAGCGCTTCCGATCCTTCATGACCAAGGTCGAACCCGGTTTCCGGGTGTTCAACGTGGACCCGCCGGGATCGCGCCTTGCCGCCGGCAATTTCGCGTTCGGGGTGGTCGACGAGGACGACCGCTCGATGGCGGTGGTCCACGACGACTGGCTGGTCAGCTACGGCGGCGAACAGGCGACCGAACGGTTCCTGGCCGCCTATCGGACTTGGTGCGAACGGATGATGCCATCCGGCGTCGGCTTCACCTTGTCGATCTATCCGCGCGGGCACGACATCGCCGCGGGCCCGAACCAGTGGGTGGACCTCCGCGGCGACTCGACCTTCGTGTGGACCCTCGCCGGTACCTGATCGACGTGGCGGCGTCCAGCCTAACCGCGTCGGCCGGTGATCAGCCAGATGCCGGCATCCAGCTTGACCCCCTCCGGCGTCAGGTGCGGATCCAGCGCTTCAGCGACCGCCGCGCGAACCGCCGGCACGACCGACGGATCGCCGTGATCCCGGATCGCCCGGGCGACCGGGCCGAATTCGGTGAAACGGTCGACCGCGGCGTCGAGCGTGCCGTCGCCGATCACCATCACCTCGTCATGCGGGTCGATCTCGATATCGACGAAGCCAGCAGCCTCGAGGATTCGGTGGACCCGGTCGCGATCGGCGAAGGAGAACTGGCCCGGGTCTTCCGGCCCGGGCGGCTCCGGGCGCGGGATCACGGTGAAGGCCCCGCGCGCCGGCACCCGGACCCAGGGGTTGTCGGCGACCGACCGCCAGGCGGTGAAGGCGACCCTGCCGGGACCCGCGAGTGCGGTATGAAGATTGGCGAAGGCGGCTTCCGGTTCCTTGAAGAACATGACGCCGAATCGGGAGTAGAGGCGGTCCTGGGTGCCCGGCTCGAAATCGTGAAGATGCGCGTCGGCCAACAGGAAGCGGGCGTTCGCGACCTCTTTCAGCTCCGGACGGGCGCGTGCCGCCTCCAGCATCGCCTGACTGACGTCGATACCCGTAGCCGACCCCTCGGGGCCGACCCGACGCGCGATTTCCACCGTCATGTCGCCGGTGCCGCAGCCGATGTCGAGCACCCGGTGCCCCGGGTCGAGATCGGCCCGGGCGATGGCGGCCGTCCCGAACGGGCGCAACATCGTTTCCTGATGGACCGCGCGCTCCGCCCAGCGCTGCCCGGTGTCGCCGTTCCAGAACGCGATCATCTCCGAATTCGGACCGCGGACTTCCTTTTCGGTAAGTTCCATTGCGTTATGACCTCTTGTTCGACGTCAAACCGGCTGGCCGGCTCGTCTGCCGGCATTATCCAGGATCAGGTGGGGAGTGCGCCATGGGCGTTCTCGAATGGCTCAAGGAACGCGCCGACAAGCTGGTGGCGGCGGTCCAGGAATTCGGCAGCGAGCATCATTTCCTGGAAGCCGCCATGGCCGCGAGCGCGCTCATGACCGCGGCCGACGGGGTCATCCGCACGGACGAGCGCGTGGCGATGCTGAAATTCGTGCGCCAGTCGCCTGCCCTCCAGCACCTTGACACGGAAACCGTCGTCGCCGGCTACGAGCGCTATGCCGACGCCCTGGCCTACGATCTTCAGACCGGCCGTCGGGAGTGCTTCCAGGCGCTCGAACGGTTGGAGAGCGAGGAGGAGAAGGAAGCGGTTCTCCACCTCGCCTGTGCGATCGGGGCCGCCGACGGCGATTTCGACCCGCACGAGCGCAAGACCGCGCGGGAAATCGCGACATATCTGGGCCTCGATCCCAACTGCTATCGGCTTTGACCGCTGTTACCAGGGTAGCGACGCGCCGTCATAGTTGAAGAACTGACCGGTCACGTCAGGTGTCGCCCCTTCGATCACCTTCTTGAGGCCGGCGGCACTATCCGCGGGCATGACCGGGGCCTGGTCGCCGCCCATGTCGGTGCGCACCCATCCCGGATGCAGCGTGATCGTGGTGATGCCGAGTTCGGCGAGATCGGTCGCAAGACAGCGCACGACCATGTTCACCGCGGCCTTCGAGCTCCGATAGGGATACATGCCGCCAAGCCCGGTCCCGCCGGCCGCATGTTCGAGCGATCCGAGGCGGGAGGACACGGTCGCCAGGACCTTGTGCCGGCCCTTGGCGAGGTTGTGGCGAACGGCCCGCGCGACCCGGAACGGGGCGACCGTGTTGACCTCGAGGACCTGAAGCCAGTGGTCGAGGTCGACCTCGTCGAGATGGGCGGGCTCACCCCGGGCCTGCGTCTCCTTGCGGCCGGACACGCCGGCATTGTTGATGACGATGTCGAGCGGCCGGTCGCCGAGGGCGGTCACGAGGCCTGCGACGGAGGCATCGTCCGATACGTCGCAGCCAATCACCTCGACCCCCGATACGGCGGCGAGGTCGCCGGCGGCGGGCTTGCGGGCGGTGGCGACGACCGACCAGCCGTCGCCGGCGAAGGCACGGGCGAGTTCGAGGCCGATGCCGCGATTGGCCCCGGTGATGAGAACGGTTGGCATGCTGTTTCCTCAGGAGGCCGGTGGCGGCCGGTCAATGACCACCGCCGGCGGCGTTTAGACCGATCACACCGAAAATGATGAGGGCGATGGACAGGAGCCTAAGCACCGTCGCCGGCTCGCGGAAGAAGAGGATGCCGACACCGGCGACCAGCGCCGTGCCGACACCCGCCCAGACCGCATAGGCGACCGACAGGTCGAGCCTGCGCAGGGCCAGATTGAGCGCGGTGAAGGCGGCGGCATAGAAGACGAAGATCAGGACCGACGGCACAAGGTGGCGAAAGCCGTCCGACAGCTTCATGGAGACGGTGCCCGCCACCTCCAAACCGATTGCCGCCGCCAGCCACAGCCAGGCGAGGACCATGGTCA
>CAYNIS010000225.1:0-6266 GCA_964397055.1 uncultured Rhodospirillaceae bacterium
GCGCACGGTGCGCGAGAATGTCGAGGACCTGGTCGACCCGGACAGCTTCCTGGAATACGGGCCGCTGGTGGTCGCGGCCCAGCGCTATCGCTACAGCCTCGAGGAACTGGTCGAGCGCAGCCCGGCCGACGGCCTGGTCACCGGTGTCGGCAGCGTCAACGGCGACCTGTTCGAGGCGCCGGCGACACAGGCCGCGGTGATGGCCTACGACTACACCGTGATGGCGGGGACCCAGGGGGTTCACAATCACTGGAAAACCGACCGCATCATTTCCGTCGCCGAAGCCGGGCGGATGCCGTTCATCCTGTTTGCGGAAGGGGGTGGGGGACGACCCGGCGACGCGGACTATGGCGGGTTCGTCAGCCAGACCACGTTCACGCATTTCTACAAGCTGTCGGCGCTGGTGCCGATGATCGGCATCGTCTCCGGCCGCTGCTTCGCCGGCAATGCCGCGCTGCTGGGTGCGTGCGACGTGATCATCGCGACCGCCGACACCTCCGTCGGGATGGGCGGGCCGGCGATGATCGAGGGCGGCGGCCTCGGCGTGTTCTCCCCCGACGAGATCGGCCCGATGTCGGTCCAGGTGCCGAGCGGCGTGGTCGACATCGCGGTCGCGGACGAGGCGGAAGCGGTCGCGGTCGCCAAGAAGTACCTCTCCTATTTCCAGGGGCCGGTCGCCGCCTGGACCGCGCCCGACCAGCGGCGCATGCGGGCCATCGTGCCGGAAAACCGCCTGCGCGCGTATGAGGTGCGGCAGGTGATCGAGACCCTGTCGGACGAGGGCTGGATGCTCGAGCTCCGGCCGAAATTCGGCACCACCATGGTGACCGCCCTCATCCGGGTCGAGGGGCGCGCCGTCGGCGTCGTCGCCAACGACCCGCGCTATCTCGGCGGGGCGATCGACAGCGACGGATCGGACAAGGCGTCACGCTTCATCCAGCTGTGCGATGCCTTCGACCTGCCGATCCTGAACCTGTGCGACACGCCGGGCATCATGGTCGGGCCGGAGGCGGAGAAGACGGCGCTGGTCCGCCACGCCTCGCGCCTGTTCCTGGCGGCCTGCAACGTCACCGTGCCGATGATGACGGTGATCCTGCGCAAGTCCTACGGCCTCGGCGGGATCGGCATGGCCGCCGGCAACTACCGGAGCCCCTATTTCAGCGTGTCGTGGCCGACCGGAGAGTACGGCGGCATGGGGCTCGAGGGGCAGGTCAAGCTCGGCTACCGCAACGAGATGGCGGCGATCGACGATCCCGCTGAACGACGCGCGTGGTACGAGGCCAAGGTCGCCGAGGCCTATGAGGACGGCAAGGCGCTGAAGAAGGCCACCGCGTTCGGCATCGACGACGTGATCGATCCGGCCGAGACCCGGCGCTGGGTCGCCGGCATCCTGGCCTCGATCCGGCCGCCGGCCCCGCGCGACGGCAAGAAGCGCCCGATGGTCGACGCGTGGTAGGGCCTGCGATCAGTCGACGAGATCGAGGCGCCGCTCAATCCGGCTGACCCGATCCTTGAGCGAGGTGATCGCCGAGTCTTGGGCGAGGTCGTTCAGCGTGTTGACGGTCATCTGAGCGCGCATCGCCCGCACCTCGAGCGTCAACTCGCGCACGCTGTCCGCCAGCCCGTCGATCTTCTCGTCCACCCGGCGCAGATAGCGCAGGGTGATGTCCTCGGGTCCGTCGCTCATCGCATCAATCTCTTCACCAACCGTCGGTCCACCCAGTTCAAGCCGCCGCTCGTCCTTCTGCTTCAGCGGGCGCAGATAGCCGAAGGTGGTGTTCTCGAGCCTGTCGCCCATGGCTGGAGGATAGCATGCCCCGCGTCAGGCGGCATTCACTGTGGAGGGGAAGCAGATCAGGTTCGACGCCGTCTCCTCCTCGACCGGGGTGCGGCCCGGGTCGAAGCGGCGCATGAAGCTGCGCACGCGCGGCATCACCTGGGTGCGCCAGCGCCGGCCGTTGAAGATGCCGTAGTGGCCGACGCCATGCTGCAGGTGATCGTCGTGGCGGTCCGCCGGCAGGTTGCGCACCAGACGGTGGGCGGCCGTGGTCTGGCCCGGCGCGCAGATGTCGTCGAGTTCGCCCTCGACGGTCATCAGCGCGGTCTTGGTGATCGCTTCCGGCTCGACCTTGCGGTCGCGATGGAAGAACTGCCCCTTGGCCAGCAGCTGCTTCTGGAACACGCGCTCGACGGTCTGCAGGTAGAATTCCGCGGGCAGGTCCATGACCGCGAGATATTCGTCATAGAACCGCCGGTGCGCTTCCGCCCCTTCGCCGTCGCCCTCGACCAGGTGGTTGAACAGGTCGATATGCGCGTCGATGTGACGGTCGAGGTTCATGGTCATGAACCCGGTCAGCTGGACGAAGCCCGGATAGACCTGCCGCAGGCCGCCCGGATAATAGAACGGCACGGTCGAGATGACGTTCTGCTTGAACCAGCTGAGCGGCTTGTTCTCCGCAAGTTCGGTCACCACGGTCGGGGCCGCGCGGGTGTCGATGGGGCCGCCGAAAAGGCTCATGGTCGTCGGCTGGCAGGGGTCGTCGTCCGCCGCCATCAGGGCCGCGGCACAGAAGACCGGGATCGCCGGCTGGCAGACCGCGATGACATGGGTGTTCGGGCCGAGGAAGGTGAGGAACTCGCGGACATAGTCGATATAGCTGTCGAGGTCGAAGGCCCCGGCGGACAGCGGCACCTGGCGCGCGTCGATCCAGTCGGTGATATAGACCTCGTGATGCGGCAGCAGGGCGCCGACCGTGCCGCGCAGAAGGGTCGCGAAGTGGCCGGACAGCGGGGCGACGATCAGCACCTTCGGGTCGTCGCGGACAATGTCCCGCTTGAAGTGGATGAGGTCGCAGAACGGCTTGCGCTCGACGATTTCCTCGGTCACCGCGACCGTCTGTCGACCGATCTCGGTGGTCGGCAGTCCGAACACCGGCTTGCCGAACCGCCGGGTCGTGCGATGGAGCACCGCCGCGGCCGCGGCGATCGAACGGCCGACATGGGTGTAGGACGCCGGAACCAGCGGATGGGTCAGGATCGTGTGCGTCGCCTCGGCGGCGATCCGGACAGGCGTCAGCGCCGCATGATGCAGATCGTAGAGCTGGTAGAGCACGGGCGACCCTCCTTGCCTGGTGCCGGCCCGCTTTGCCGGGGGCCTTGTCGGCGGCCGGCCATGCTGCATGCCAGCATGACCCTCGCACTGCACCATAGCATGCAAATTGTGCAGTTAGCCTATGGGTAACGCACGGTTGCTTGGTTAATACGCACAGATAGTATGGATATGCCGGCGGGGCAAGGTTGCCGGATCAAGGGGCTATGCGTCCTCCGCCTCCAGTTCCAGCGCCTCTTGCCCCAGGTCCGTCAACTGCCAGATCGTGCTGCCGTCGGCGGTTTCCGCTGCACCGCCATCGGCCGGGGCGATCAAGAGGGCCCGGCCGGTCTCCCGGATCGTCGCCCGCACCCGATAGAGCGGCACCCCGCTTTCCCGCGCGAGATCGGCCGCCACCAACGGTCCGCGCGCGCCGAGCGTGCCGAGAACGGACGCGGCGATCATGGTCAGCGTGCCGTCGGGGTTGATGCAGGCCATCGCTCTCGCCTTTTCGCCGGCTCCACAATTCTGGCGCGGACCGGGTCTATGCGGCATGGTTCGCGCAGATGACAGACCCGGTGCAAGAGCCCTGACGAATGCTTCGCAAGATCGTGCTTGTTCTCTCGGTGATCGCCCTCGCCGCCATGCCGTCCGCGACCAGGGCGCAGACCCCCAACCTGCTGGCCGCCCCACCCCTTGTGGACGCCGTCGAAGAGAACAGCCTGCAGCGTGCGCGCGATGCGCTGGCCACGGGGGCAAATCCCAACGTGCCCTACCTCGATGGCGAGACGGTGCTGATGGTCGCCGCCCGCAACGACAACCCGGCGATGATCGACCTTCTGCTCGAAAACGACGCCAATCCGCGCATGAGCGATGACGAGGACAACACGGCCCTCCATTGGGCCGCCCGCCGGGCCAGCGGCGATACGCTCAGCCTTCTGATCCAGGGCACCCTCGACGCCGGCGGCGATCTCGACAGCCTCAATGCCAATGGCGAAACCCCCTTGGTCGTCGCCGTCCGACAGGACAACGCGGAGGCCGTCCGGCTCTTGATCGACGCCGGCGCGGACGTGGACGTCACCGACTTCACCGGCCGGTCGGCCCGCGACTGGGGGGCCGTCAGCCGGTCCCGGACGATCCGCAACCTGGTCGAAGGGGCCGGCGGCTGATCGGCCTCGACGTCAGCGTCACGGCGGCAGCCTGGCCGCTGGCCGCCGCCATCGCGGCGATCCTTGTCGACCTTGTTCTGGTTCCCGGCGGGCTGCGCCACCGCCTGGCCGGCCTGGGTCCGCGCGTGCTCGCCGCCTGGGTGACGGTACGGCTGTCGCAGAAGCTGGACCGGCCGGGTCGATCCGATGGCGTGCTGACCGTCCGCGGGGCTGCGATCCTGGGTGTCTTGATGATCCTCGCCGTGGCGATCGGCATCGTCCTGGAGGGCACCGTCCCCGCCGGCGGCGACCGCGGCGCAGCCATGGCGGCCGTCCTGGTGATCGCCCTGGGCGCCCGTGCCGCCTTCGACAGGGCCCGTTCGATGGCACGCGCCCGGGCGGCGGCGGATGCGGTCACCATGGCCTGGCTCGACCAGCTGCCCGAGCCCGAGGCGCGGGGCCTGATCGCCGCCGGCGGACAGCGCCATGGGGCGATGGCCTCCGACCCCCATGGCTGGCTGCGCGGGGCGATCGACAACCTGGCGATCGGCCTCGACCGCGGCCTCGCCGGGCCGGTTGCGGCCGCCCTCGCCCTGGGCTTCGTCGGCATCAGCCTCTACCTCACGGCGACCGCGGCGGCCGCGGCCCTGCAACTCAGCGGGCGGCACCCGACGCGCTTCGCGAGGCCAAGCCTGATCGCCGCGCGAATCCTGGCCTTTCCCGGCAGCCTGATGGCGAGCCTCGCGCTCATCCTGGCCGCAATGTTTGTGCCGGGCGCGCGTCCCCTCGGCGCCTTGGCGGGGGCGGTTCGCGCGGCTGCCGCCCCGCTTGCCGCCCCGGCGGAGGCGATGACCCTGGGCACCATGGCGGGGACCCTGGGCATCGTCCTCAGCGGGCCGCGCGGGGGCCTCGACGGCGGCAGGACGGCCCCGTGGATCGGGCTCGGCTCAGCCCGCGCCGGAGCGAGCGACCTGAAACGCGCGCTGGTGCTCCAGGCGGTCGCGGCACTCTTGACCCTGGCCGGGCTCGCCGCGGCCTTCGTCCAACTGCTGGAAACGTGACCCCGGGATCAGGCGAGGACCTGGCCGCCGGTCGAATGGCCGTGCTGCGGCGGCAGGTTCATCGCCGTCACCCGCCAGGCCTCCCGGCCGCCCTCCATCGCCAGATGCTCGATCCGGGTGAGCGACAGGTTGTCGGACTGGAACGCCTGGACCTGGGTCGCCGGCAGGCCGAGCGCCTGCAGCAACGCCGCACGGATCGTGCCGCCATGGGCGAACGCGATGATGTCGCGGCCCCGATGGGCGCGGGTGTGATGGGTGATCGCCGGCTGGGTACGGGCGAGGAGATCGAGGAAGCTTTCGCCATTGGGCGGGCATTCGTCGACGTCGGACATCCAGAAGCGGGTCACCCCGATGCCACGGTCGGCATAGAACTGGGCACGCGGCATGCCCTGCCAGTCGCCGAAATTCTGCTCCATGAAGGCAGGCTCGACCAGCATGTCGGGGCTGAGGCCGGCCGCGCGGGCGGTCGCCTCCGCGGTCACCCGGGTGCGTTCCAGACCGGAGTGGATCCAGACCGCGTCCTCCACCGGCAGCTCGCGGGCCAGTGCCTCGTACGCAAGCGTGTCGGAGGTGTCAGCGGGAACATCGCGCTGGCCGTAGATCGCGGCCTCTGCATTGATCACCGGGGCATGGCGGATCCACCACCAGCGGGTCGTGGTCACGGACATGGGCCTAGCCTCGCCTGTTGTTCGTCGTGATGCGCCCCGGGGATAGACTGTCGCACCCGGGTTCGCAAGCAGCCGCCGCTCGCTTGATGAATCCCTCTTGCGCTTCGGGTCTTCAAGCGGGAGGTTGCGGGCCGCTCGCTTGCGCAGCCGATCCCGTCCCGACATCGACAAGGGTTCCCTCAGCCGTGACCGATCCAGCGGTTTCGCTCGGTGAGATCCGCCAGCTCGCAACTGCCCTGCCCGCCGCCGACGTCGAGGCCGCCGCCCGCACCAGGGCCCGGCTGGAAGCCGTCGCGGCGCG
>CAYNIS010000226.1:0-6244 GCA_964397055.1 uncultured Rhodospirillaceae bacterium
TGATGGGCATCAGAAGCTTGCTCATACTCAGGGTTGGAGCCGCCCAGTCGCTCGCGGATGAGAACGATGAGATCCCTCGGAATGTAGAGGTCGTCATTCCAGCTCAAGGCGTCCAACATGCAGGCAATGAGCCAGTTCACCAGTTTGTCGGGAATGGCGAGCCCGCGTCGGGTGAGATGGGTCTGACCTGCCTTAGCGAGGTTCTTGGCCTCGATCATCTTCTCCATGATCTGGAGAGATACCTCGCTGATCGCCTCGGGATCGGCATCGAGGACGGAAGCGATCATTTCGGGATCGAACCCGTACTTCCGCAGCTCTCCCTCCATGAAGTAGAGCTGGTCCATGCCACCGATTACGGCGACCTCAATTTCGGCGGACGGGTCAGCACGGCGAAGCTTCACGTAATGCTCGATGGAGGGGGCCTTCTTGTACGCCAAGCTCGGCTCATTGTACCCGCCATCTTCCTTGCTGCCGTATCCGGCCATGGCTTTTGCCTCCAAAGTCGGCTTCGCGCTTAGCGAGCTAGGAAAGCAATTCGATTTCCTCCGGAGGCAGAGCCAGCCGGTAGCCGTTCGGATTTCGCCGATTCTCGATCAATGCGCGTACGGACGTGGCATCCGCACTTCCGAGAGCCAGCGCATCCCGAAGCGCGCGCACGGGCTCGCGCACCTGCGACGAAATCCTATGGATGCTCGCTCCCCAGATGTGCGCCTCGATCGCGCGATTCTCGACTATGGCGGGCGACTTCAACGCATGTTCCGCCAGAAGGACCAGCAGTTGGAACTCTTGATCGGAAAGGGTCTTTGGCATCCCGTCGAGAGATACAGTCTTGGCGGCGCATTGAATCACCAAACGGGGCGCCAAGCTCGGTTGCGATTCCAGTTTGGACTGATCGATGGCCAATCCAGGTGCAACTCCATCGCAAGCAATGCAGTCCGATCCAGCGACAACATGAAGCCCCGCGTCGACCAAGCGCACCCAGTCATCTGCAGGCATCGCCGGCGCGATCACGGTGATGGGCGATGACCGGGCAATGGAACGCATCAGGCGATCATTCCCGGTTGAAGCACTGCATCCCGCGACAGTGCGAGGAACAGCGCCCGCTGGTTCGATGTTTCCCCCAGATGCCAGACACCGGTCGCGACCGGCGCCGGCTTGCCTCCGAACCCAGACGCCATGGCGATTTCGCGGACCAGCGCGGAGGGATGAATCCGAAAGCTCCGCAGATCGTCAGCGCCGAGAACGACGTCGCTGCGCCGGTCCGTCGTACAAACCGCGATGTGTCGCCCGTTGACCTGATGGATGGGCCGCGCGTCGAGACCGCAATCGCACGCGGGGCACACATCCCATTCCGTTGCCGGGGCCTGCTCAACCAGGACGCCATGATCGAGCAGCCGCTCGAAATCGCGCCCGGCATGAGGCGCCGCCTGTCGGCCCCATAGAATTGCGGGATCGCCCGCCTCACTCAGCCGCAACAGCAGCCTGGGCAGCGTCTCGGTCATTGAGCAGTCCGTTGCGGCGAAGGAGCGTCATGATCCGGCCCTCGAACTGCTGACGCTTGAACATGGCGTGGGCCGGCGGCTTCAGCTTGATGGTCACCTTCTTCGCCGACTTGCCGCCGGTCGCGAAATGAACGCGGATGACGATGTGGTTGAGGCGCCAATCCGACCCGAGACGAGCGCCCCGCATCATCTCGCCCAACCTGGCTAGCGCATTGTCCCGTCCGTCGCGCGCAACATAGGAGTAGAAGGTTCGTGTCTCGCCGGTCTTCGGATCGGCGCCGACGCGGTCGACCTGGACCTCGGTGATCTGGACCCGCTGGATGCCCGGATCGAAGTCATGGTTGAACGCGAAGCCGAAGCCCGCGCGCTGCACCGGGTCGAGCGTGTAGAGGTTCTGGGCGTCATCGCCGGCGAAGAATTCGGGCTTGCCCAGGATCTTGTCGGCGAACAGTTCCGCGAGATCGGCGCGGCGCGCCTTGGCCACGCCGCCGATCTTCAACAGGCCCGTCGTAGAGTTGTACGACAGCACCGCGTGTTCGATCGAGCGAAAGCTCCTTACCCGCTTACGCCTCTCTTCGATGAGGTCGGCCGTGGTGATCGGCGAACCATGCTCGATCACCAAAACGAGTTCGTCGGCATCATCATACCAGCCGGCGCGGCAATAGTTGCTGCGGAGATCCTGTTCGAACATCGCGGCGGCGGCGTTTTCAAACTCAGCCTTTGCGCGATCATCCATGATCGCCTCGACGCCTTCGTCGCGGCCCACGAACTCGGCGAGCGACGTGCGCGCCATGAGCGCCATCATGTCCGACGCGGCGTCAAAGACGTCGGGGTGATCGAGGAAGACGCGCAGGGCGACGTGCTTGGGATCCTGGTGAACCTCCGGCTCGTCATCCTTCGCTTCGGGTGTCACGCAGATCCCGAGCCGCGCGGCCTGCTGAAGAATAATGTCGAGGCCTGCCGCGTTGCCGATCTCGGCGATCCGGTGCAGGTCGGCGACGAGGCCTTCCGGATAGTTCTCTTCCGGCCCCGCGAAGAAATCCTGGACGGCGCTGCGTGCCTCATCCTGCGCGGCCTGGCCCCTGAAGATCCCAAGGTCCAGCCCGTTCAGGGCATCGCCGTGGCGCTCGAACAGGCGGCCCAGCAGGCCGAGATCGACGGTTCGGGTAAACTTGGGATTGACGAATTTCTTCAGGTTCTAAGCCATCTCAGCCGCCCATAATTGCCTCGCATTTGTTCATCTTATGTTCTTATCGCAAATGCCTGCCGGAGTCGATTCAAAAGCTATCGCCTTGGGACGGATCGTCCGCACCGTGAGTAGAGGCCAAGGGAATCCAATCCCTTAGGTGATCTCTGCCATGGACATGCCGAACCCGATCCACCCCGGGCACATGACGCCGGACGAGCGAATCGGGGAGGTCTGCCGGATTCTCGCGCGCGGGCTGGTTCGACTCAAGGCGCGTCAGTCAAGGCAAGTATCTGGCGACCGCGGAGAAAGTTGCCTTCACTTCCCGCCCGACCGGAGCGGTCATGGAACTCCAATTTGCAATGGAGACGCATGACCATGACAGCCAGCATCCTGGCCCGGCTGGCGGCGCTGAAAACTACGCCGACGCCTGACCTAAAGAAGAAGTGGCGTGAACTCTTCGACACCGAGGCGCCACCTTACAATCGACGCTTCCTGGAAAGCCGGCTCGCCTATCGAATCCAGGAATTGGCTTATGGCGGTTTGAAGCCCGCGACGGTCGAGCGCCTCGAGGCTCTAGGCGAGCAGCTCGACGGCGGCAACATCGTATTGCGCCGGATCCGCGCCGACGATAAGGCGATCGCCGGCACGCGGCTGATCCGCGAATGGCAGGGCGTCGAGCATACCGTCACGGTGCTGAGCGACGGTTACGAATGGCAGGGGCGCCCTTATCGCTCGCTCTCCGCCATCGCACGCGCCATCACCGGCACGCGCTGGAACGGCTGGGTCTTTTTCGGCCTCAAGAACCGGCGAGGTCAGGCATGACGAAATCGCCCGCATCCGCCAAACCCATCCGGAAGCTGCGCTGCGCGGTCTATACGCGCAAGTCGACGGAAGAAGGGCTGGAGATGGAATTCAACAGCCTCGACGCCCAGCGCGAGGCTTGTGAGGCCTATATCGCCAGCCAGAAGGCCGAAGGCTGGGTGGAACGTGCCAACCGCTACGACGATGGCGGTTTCTCGGGCGGCACGCTGGACCGGCCGGCGCTGAAACGCCTCCTTGGCGACATCGAGGACAGTCGGATCGATGTGGTCGTCGTCTACAAAATCGATCGGCTCAGCCGCTCGCTGATGGATTTCGCAAAGCTGGTCGAGGTGTTCGATCGCGGCGGGGTCACCTTCGTCAGCGTGACCCAGTCGTTCAACACGACGACGTCCATGGGGCGGCTCACGCTCAACATCCTGCTCAGCTTCGCCCAGTTCGAGCGCGAGGTCATCGGCGAGCGCATCCGCGACAAGATTGCCGCCTCGCGCAAACGCGGCATGTGGATGGGCGGCTTCGTGCCGCTTGGCTACGAGGTCAGGAACCGCAAGCTGGTGATCAATGAGGCCGAGGGCGCGACGGTCAGGATGATCTTCGAGCGCTTCGTCGAGGTCGGCTCGGCAACGGCGTTGGCCCGGGCGCTCGCCGCCGAAGGAGTGCGGACGCGGCGTGGTCGGCTCGTCGACAAGGGCTTCCTCTACAAGTTGCTCAACAACCGGGTCTATATCGGTGACGCTGTGCACAAGGGCACGGCTTACCCGGGCGAGCACGATGCCATCATCACGCGCGCCTTGTGGGACAAGGTGCACGGAATCCTGCGCGAGAGCCCGAGGGTGCGCGCGGGCCGGACACGGGCCGCGACACCCGCATTGCTCAAGGGCCTCATCTTCGGGCCGACCGGCTGCGCCATGACGCCGACGCACACGCGACGCGGCGACAAGCTCTACCGCTACTATGTCAGCCAGTCGGTCCTGAAGCGCGGTGCCGATGCCTGCCCGGTGGGGCGCGTGCCCGCCGCTGAGATCGAGGGCGCGGTTGTCGACCAGCTGCGCGGCCTCCTTCGCGCGCCGGAGGTGATCGTCGGCACATGGCGGTCGGCGCGACCCGAGATAGATGGTCTCTCTGAGGTTGAGGTCAGGGAAGCCCTGGATGGGCTCGACCCGCTCTGGGACGAGCTGTTTCCCGCCGAGCAGGCCCGCATCGTCCAGCTCCTCGTGGAGCGCGTCGAGGTCGGACAGGAAGGCGTCGATATCCGCCTCCGCGTCGATGGGCTGGCTCGTCTGGTTCATGAGCTTGGCGGCATGGCCGACGATCCGCGGAGGGCAGCATGAGAGCCGGTGACGCCACCACCGATGACGGGCGCACGCTGACGGTCCGCGTGCCCCTGACCCTCCGGAAGCGTGGCGGGCGCAAGCACGTGGTGACGCCCGAGGGTGCGTGTTGGGGCCAGCCCCGCCCGCGCGTCGACAACACCATGGTCAAGGCGATCGCCCGGGCCCACCGCTGGAAGCGCCTCATGGAGAGCGGCCGATTCGCCTCGGTGACCGAGCTGGCCGAAGCGGAGAAGATCAACCAGTCCTACCTGTGCCGGGTCCTGCGCCTGACCCTGCTGGCCCCGGACATCGTCGAGGCGATTCTCGACGGAAGGCAGCCGGCCGCCTTGCAGATGGACGCTCTGTTGAAGCCCATGCCGCTAGAGTGGGCGGCACAGCGATCTGCGCTGGGCCTCTGACGCCGATCGCCCGCCACGAAACCGCGCGCCCGTCAAGTTTCTATTGCCCGGCGATCATCTCTCCACTAGCGTGATCGAACAGACCAGTAACTAGGCATGCCTAGTTAACGGTTGGATCATGTCATTGGGGGTCTAGGGTGGCGACAGCGAAGGCCGATCTGCGATGGGGGGTCGAGCAACGGCTCGAATTCATCGAGTTCCGGCTGTTTTGGGAGTGGCATGTGAACCGGGGCGATTTGATGGAGGCGTTCAGCGTGTCGGTGAACCAAGCGTCCACCGACCTGAATCGCTATATCGGAATGGCGCCGCAGAACATGCACTACGACAAGAGCGCTCGTGCCTATGTTCGCGGAGCAGAGTTCGCTCCACAGTTCCTAAAACCCGACGCGAGCCGCTATCTCGCGCAGCTTAAATCTGTCGCCGACGGAATCCTGGATCGCGCCGATGCATGGATCGGCCAGTTTCCCCCCTACGATGCTGCGCCGGCGCCGACGCCCGTGCGGGGCGTCAATGCCAAGACTCTGCGCGCAGTGGTCGCCGCGATTCGCCAGTCCGAAGCGCTCGAGGTGAAGTACCAGTCGCTCTCCCTGCCTGAGCCTCGCTGGCGCTGGATCGCTCCACACGCAATCGGCTTCGACGGGTTCCGCTGGCATACCCGGGCGTTCTGCCTTGGCGACCGAAGCTTCAAGGACTACCTGCTCTCGCGGATTATCGAGACCCGCGGCACCCAGCCAAGCGAGATCGGATCAGAGGCGGATCAAGACTGGAATGATGAAGTTGTGCTTGAGTTCGGACCGCATCCCGATCTCTCAGAGACTCAGAAGAAAGTGATCGCCCTGGATTACGGGATGCGTGGCGGGAAGGCCAAGATCCGCGTCCGGAAGGCGCTTCTCTATTACGCGCTAAAGCGGCTTGGGCTCGACACAGACCCTGCTGCGCGGAGACCGCAAGATCAACAGATCGTATTGCTCAATCGGGATGCAGCTGGCCCGAGCTTGGCGC
>CAYNIS010000227.1:0-6224 GCA_964397055.1 uncultured Rhodospirillaceae bacterium
GTGTTCGCGCGCGGCCTCGTCCGCGGGCCCGCCGATCTTCGGGTCCTTGATGATGGCGTCGACCTTGCGCCGCAGCTTCGGCGGCATCCTGAGGCCCTTGTTCGGGTCGTAGCAGGCGGAAAGCTCGCCCAGCAGGTCGTCCGCATCCTGGCGCTTGCGTGCGCCCTTAAGCGCCAAGGCGGCGAACAGCGCGCGGCCATGATCCGGAAGCCGTGCTGCGCCGCGCCAGCGGCCCAGCAACTGGCGCACGAACACGCGCCGTGCCGCATCAGCATCCGGGCCGGTCTCCGGGTCCAGGTGGATGCCGTTGTAGACGATCCACTCTTCCGGGGAGAGCGCTTCGGCGAAGACCGGCAGTTCCTTCGGCACCGCCGCCCCGGGCGAGCGGGCGTTGGCCTTCGACGGGTCGAAGCCAAGGACCGGGATGATGTATTTCCAGACCAGCGCCTGCTTCACCATCAGGCTCTCCAGGCCATGCTTGGTCCTGAAGCGCGAGCGCGAGGCGAAGAACATCACGTACATCGACATGAAGAAAATCAGGCCGACCTGGGGCCAGCGATAGTATTCGGCATAGAGAGGCTGGGCACGCCCCACGACCGTGTCGTAGTCGAAGCTGCCGCGCATCATCTTGCCGACCGTCGTATGCAGCGAGCGATCGCGCATGCCGACGGTCTCCAGGGCTGTATCGACGATCCAGAGCTGGCCCAGGCGCAGATAGCCGAGGCCCATCAGGAGCTGTTCCTCGAACAGGTACCAGATCCCGTAGATGCCGCCGAAGAGACACCCGAAGAGGAAGATGTAGCCGAAAGTATTGTCGTCAGGTTTGCTTTCACCCGCCATGTCGGCTCGCCTTCCGATCCTGGCCCGTCCGTCGCGCGGAGGGACCGGCGGACAACCGCCACCAGGGGGGCGTGTTAACCTCGTTCCTCTCCGATCCCGACCTTAGCGCTCAGTGTGTTTCGAAAAGGTAAGCCGGCGGGACCTTCGGGCTGTTCGCGTGACAGCGGGTGCCTGACCCCCTAGAATGCAGCGCAATTGAGGGACGCCGGGTTAGCTCAGCTGGTAGAGCAATCGCCTTGTAAGCGAAAGGTCGTTGGTTCAAGTCCGACACCCGGCACCACCAGCCCGCCGGTCCCCCTCGGATGGCGCGGCTGTCGTGGCTTTTCCCCGTCGATCCGCATTGAACCTCGCGTCAAAGCGGGACTACAACACGCGGTAGTAGGCTGAGGCCGTCGCGTTGAGGGCGTACCGACGAACATGGTCTGGCGGCATCTGATCCTTGGCGTGATTATGATCGCGGCGCTTACGGCGTGCGGAACGGACCTCGACACCGCGACCGAACGCGCATTCTCGCACGATCCGGAATCCCGCCAGACGAGGGAGGACTTCAAGTCCCTGTTCGAACCGCCGGAGACCGACGCCGACACACCGACGGCCGACGCGGTCGAGCCGCCAGTGCCGGAGCTGTTCCCGGTGCTGAGCGCCCCGGCCCCGCCGCCCCTGCCGGAAGCGGCCCGGGTTTCGATCCAGGTGACCGAGGAGGTCCCGCTCAAGGACGTGCTGTTCGAGCTCGCCCGGCAGGCGGAGATCGACATCGAGATCGACCCCCGCATTGCCGGTGGCATCGTCTTTTCCGCCCGCGACCGGCCGTTCCTGGAGATCATCGACCGCATCTCCCGTCTCGCCGGCCTGCGCTACGAGGCGGCGGACAACCGCATCCTCATCGAGATCGACGAACCCTTCATGCGCAACTACAGCGTGAAGTACATCGTCCAAGTGCGCAACACGCGCGGCAATGTCGGGATCGAGACGGAGGTGGTGTCCCCCGCCGACGGGAGTGAGGTCGGCACCGGCGACAGTTCGGTCGAGGTCTCGACCACCTCCGACGCCGACTTTTTCGCGGAACTGCGCGAAGCGCTCACCCAGCTCGTCAACACCACCCAGCCGTTCGGTCTCGCGACCCAGCTCGCCGGCGAAGCCACGCCGGTGATCATTCACCGCCAGGCCGGCCTCGTGTCCGTGTTCGCCAACAGCCGCCAGCACAAGATCGTCGAGGACTACCTCTCCAGCCTCCGGGAGGCGGTGAACGCCCAGGTCCTGATCGAAGCCAAGATCGTCGAGGTGTTCCTGAACGAGGAGTTCCAGACCGGCATCAACTGGCGTGCCGTCTTCGGCGACGATCAGCTTGTCAACGTCGCCTCCAGCCTCGGCCCGCAGGTTGCCTTCCCCCCCTTCAGCGCGTTCGGGACCGCGACCCCGGGGGTGACGTCGTTTGCCGTCGACGGCGACGATGTCGGGGCCATCGTCAACTTCCTGGAGAGGTTCGGCACCACGCGAACCCTGTCATCGCCGCGCCTTACCGTGCTGAACAACCAGGTGGCCATCCTGAAATCGGCGACCAACGAGGTCTTCTTCGACATCGAGGTGACGCGAAACCGGAACGACGCCGGCATCATCACGGAAACCACGGTGGAAACCGAAATCAACACCGTCCCCATCGGCCTCGTCATGGCGGTCGAGGCGTCGATCGACCCGATCACCGACGAAATCACCTTGACCCTGAGGCCGACCATCACCCGTGTGTCGGGAGAGATTCCGAATCCCGGTGTTGCGATCGAGACCGATGGCCAGTTCGAGTCGCTGGTGCCGGAAATCGACGTCCAGGAAATCGACAGCGTGGTTCGGCTGCAATCGGGTGAGATTGCCGTCCTGGGCGGCCTCTTGCGCACTGAATTCCTGAACGCCGACGAGGGCATTCCGGTGCTGTCGCGCGTGCCGCTGGTCGGCAACCTGTTCAAGTCGCGGGACGAAGATACCGAAGTGAGCGAACTCGTCGTGCTGATCCGCGCGGTGTCGCAGCGTGCGCCGCGGCCGGATGCGGCGGACAGGCGGCTGTTCCGCGATTTCACCCAGGATCCGCGACCGTTCACCTTCTGATTGAGCCGGCTGATCGAGCCGGGGTCGGTTGGCTGATCGCGCCGGTCCTGGCCGCCTTTTCCCCGGCGGGGTCGCCCCTGCCGCCGTTGACGGAGAGTGAGGCCTGAGCGGGTGCCGGCGACACTGACCTATCTCCTCATCACCGCCGTCCGGGATCGGCTGTTCGTCGCGGTTGTGGTCGCGGTTGCGCTGATCGCTCTCGTCGGCGCCTTCATCGCCGATCAGACGGTGATCGAGGATGCCGAGACCGCGGCCAGCTTCGTCGGCTTTTCCGTCCGCCTCGTGGTCATCGTCGGCATCGTCCTGTTCGTCGCGGTGCATGTCCGTCGCCTGTTCGACACGCGGGAGATCCTGTTGTTGCTGTCCCGGCCGATCGGCCGCGCCGGCTTCGTCCTCTCTTACTGGGCCTCCCTGTCGGCCATCTCGCTGATGCTCACCGTCCCGGCCGCGGCATTGCTGTGGTGGGTCGCCGATCCTCCGCTCGACGGCCTTTGGGTCTGGGCGTTCACGGTCGCCATGGAGGCCGTGGTGATGACCGGTGTCGCGCTGTTCTTCGCGCTTGGCCTGGGCAGCGTGGTGGGGGCGGTGTTCGCGACCCTGGCGTTTTATCTGCTCGCCAGGATGATCGGGGTCCTGCTCGCCATCGCGGCGTCGGATTTCCGCACGCGGGCCAGCGACTTCGACCGCTTCTTCGACGAGGCGGCGGGCTGGCTTGCGATGATCGTTCCGCGGCTCGACCTTTATGGCCAGGGCCGCTGGTTGGTTTACGGCCTCGACGACGCCGGTGTTATCCTGACCTTGTGCGTCCAGTCCGTCGTCTACACCGGCCTCGTCCTCGCGGCCGCCGTCTACGACTTCGAACGACGCCATTTCTGACGAGGAGGCAACCGCCCGAGCCATGCCGTCGCCTGAGCTCTCCCGGCGCCTCTCCATTCCCTGGAGTGCCATCCTTCTCGTCGTGTTCCTGGTCGCCCAGGGCTTGGTCTCGCGCGGGATGGCGGGGGCCGGGCATGGGCAACGGGCATTGCCCCCGCCGGTCGGGGAGACGGCGCTCCGGCTCCAGGCGCTCGGTGACAGCCAGTTCGCGTTCCGCACCCGGGCGCTTCAGCTTCAGCATGTCGGCAGCCTCGACGGACGCCTCGTCCCCTATCGCGCCTATGACTACGACCGGCTGACCACCTGGATGCGCCAGCTCGACCGCCTCGACGACGAGGCCGAGATCATGCCGACGCTGGCGGCGTTCCTGTTCTCCCGCTTCACCGGCGCCAACGATGCGCTCGGCCATCTCGACCCGGTTGAGCGCGACCAGATGCGCCGGCTCGTCGACTATCTGGCCGACCATGCCCGCCGTCGCCCGGAGACCAAGTGGCGCTGGCTCGCGCAGGCGGTGCACCTTGCGCACTACCGCGTCGGCGACCGCGATCTCGCGCTGTCCCTGGCCGGCGAACTGGCGGCGCTGCCGACGGTGCCGGACTGGGCGCGCCAGATGCAGGTCTTCGTCCTGAGCGACCTTGGGGAGGTCGACGCCGCCCGGACCCTCCTGGTCCAGATGCGCGACCACTCGGACCTGCCGCTGCACGAGCGGGTCTGGATCGACTGGTATCTCCAGACCTATCTCGGGCCGCAAGGTGACCGGCGATGAGTGCGACGCTCGCCGGCATTGCGCTCGGCCTGCATGCCGCCGGCCTCATCCAGGCGGTCTTCGTCATCGGCTTCCTTCTGATGCGGGTGCCCAGTCTCGATCGGGCGGCCCTCCCGGCCGCCTATGCCGTCGCCCTCGCCAGCGGTTTCGTCCTGCCGCTGATGGAGGGGGCGGGGCTCGACCCCGGCCTCCTGAACGGCACGGGCTTGTCGCTGCTCGACGGCGCCTTGCCCGCCATCGCCTACCTCTTCGTCCTGACGCTGGTTTTCGGGCAGGTGCCGCATACGGCGCACTACCTGGTCCTCTCGCTGCCCGCCATTGCTCTGCCCTGGCTGATGGTCACCACCCAGTTTGGCGATGCCCCGGTCTGCCTGTTCGAGGATGCCGCGTCCTGCCTGCCCGCCGAACCGGCCTTGCGGGTCTATGACATCATTGCCGGTGGCGTGATCCTGCTCGGCGTGATGCTGGCGGCGCGCCGGCGCCTGGTGACCTTGAGCGGTGACGCCACCGATCGGGAGAAACGCATGCTGGTGCTGGCGATCGTCGCGCTGCAGGCGGTTCTGCTCGGCCTCGATCTCGTTCAGGTCTTCGACGCGATGACCCGGCCGAACCTGCTGCTGTTGTCGGCGTTCTTCCGCTTGAGCTTTTTCTATCTGATCGCGCTGTCGGTGTTCCTGATCTTCCCGCGCGCCTTCGATCTGCCGGCGAACGCGGACGAGGTGGCGGACCCGGCGCCGCCGGCGGCCACAGCCTCGGCCCGCCGGGAGCTGGCCCCCGGGGATGCCGACCTGCTCCAGCGGATCGAAAAGCTGATGACCCTCGACAAGCTCTACCAGGAACCGGGCTTCAGCCGCCGGCAGCTGGCCGAGGAACTGGGCGTTGCCGAACATCACGTCACCCGGCTTCTCAATGTCGGCCTCGACCGGACCTTTCCGGAGATGGTCAACGCCTACCGCGTTGAAGAGGCGCGTCAGCTCCTGGCAGGCAGCGATCTCCCGGTCAGCCAGATTGCCTTCGATGTCGGCTTCAACAGCCTCGCGTCGTTCAACCGTGTGTTCAAGTCGGCGACCGACGTAAGCCCGACAGCCTTCCGCGAGAGCGCTCGGACCGTCGAGGAGGGGGCGGCCCAGCCCGCCGTGGCGACCGCCGCCGGCGGCACCGGATCTTGATGACAGCCGCATCCCTGGCCGACCTGGCCGCTGCCGTCGAATATGTCGGGATCGGTCTGATCGGGCTCGTGTTCGGCAGCTATGTCAGCCTGGTCTCCTACCGTTTGCCGCGCGACCTCCCGACCGTGTTCGACCGGTCCCGCTGCATCCGCTGCCAACGGCCGCTGCGGCCAGTTGACCTGGTGCCGGTGCTGACCTGGGTCGTGCGTCGTGGGCGCTGTGGCTGTGGCGAGGCGCTCCTGCCCTGGCGCTACCCGGTGATTGAGATCGCGACGGCAGGTGCCGTGCTCGCCGCCTGGTCCCTCGGCGCCGACCGGCTTGACGGCGCGATCCTCTCAGCCCTGGCTATCGCCCTCATGATTGCGGTCGCCGCCGACCTCGAAACCATGATCATCCCGGATGAGACGGTGATCGCCGTGGCCGTCCTGGCGGCCCTCTGGTACGCCCGTCCCCTGGTCGAGCCAGTAACATCGGGC
>CAYNIS010000228.1:0-6217 GCA_964397055.1 uncultured Rhodospirillaceae bacterium
CATTCTCGGCAATTTCGACGGCGTGCATCGCGGCCATCGGGCCCTGATCGCCAAGGCCCATGCGGTTGCCGCGAGGACCGGTGCGCCGATCGGTGTCGTCACCTTCGAGCCGCATCCGCGCCAGGTGTTCCGGCCCGACGACCCGCCGTTCCGGCTGACGCCGATGCATATCAAGACGCGCCTCCTGGCGGAGGCCGGCGTCGACCTCCTCTTCGTCCTGACCTTCGATGCCGGCTTCGCGGCGCAATCGGCGGACACCTTCGTCGATGACATCCTCGCCGGCGGCCTGGGTATCAGCCACGCCATAGCCGGCCACGATTTCCGTTTCGGCAAGGGCCGCACCGGCGACGCCGACTTTCTGACCGCCGCCGGGGCGCGGCACGGGTTCGGCGTCACCATCGTCGACCCCCAGGCCCACGAGACGGGGACCGTCTTCTCCGCGAGCGAGGTGCGCCGGTCCCTCGAGGTCGGCGATCCGATGCGCGCGGCGGAGATCCTGGGCCGCCCGTGGGAAATCGAGGGCCGGGTCATCAAGGGCGATCAGCGCGGCCGTACGCTGGGCTATCCGACCGCCAACATCGACATGGCCGACTTCCTGCGTCCGGCCTACGGCGTCTATGCGATCAGGGCCGCCGTCGACCAGGCGGAGGCGGCGCGTGCCGGCGGTGCCCCGCTCGCCTGGATCGACGGGGTCGCCAATCTCGGCATCCGGCCGATGTGGCAGACCGACCGGCCGATGCTGGAGGCCCATCTCTTCGATTTCTCCGGCGACCTCTACGGCAAGCATCTGCGCGTCCAGATGGTCGGTTTCCTGCGCGGGGAAATGCGGTTCGACGGCGTCGATCCCCTGGTCGACCAGATGAACCGGGATTCGGCCCACGCGCGGGCCATCCTCGCCAAGTCGTAGTGCTGCCCGATGGCGTTGGAGGCGGCCAAGGCCGGCCGCCGCCGTCAGCGTTCTTGCCAGCGCGTTTTCCAGCCAGCCTGAAGCAGCCCGGCGGTCCGGAAATTGCGCAACCTATTGAACCTTTGCGCAAATCGTCATCGCGGACTGATGCGGTCCGCTCGGGATTTGCGCTAGTGTCCTGATTCCGAAGGTCGCTGCCAGCGTGTGACCCGCGCGCTTGCGAACTTCGGAATCGAGAAGGACACTCGTTTCAATAGGTTGCTAGTGTGATTGAGATCGAGAAGGTCGCACCCAACTCGCGGATAGAGCGATCGACCTTCTCGATCATCACACTAGCCCCTCGGCGTCAGCCGTCGAAAGGATCGCGCGGACGATTGTCCACCAGCGTCATCACGGTCTCGGCCTCGAATGTCCGATCGTAGGGGAACCCGACGGTCCATGTGCCGCTGGCCGCGACCAGATCCCCGGCATCGATCTGCTGGTAACCATAGTCGTCAAGCGGATCGTAACCCAGGTCCTCGACCGACACGACGACGTCGGAGAAGCCGGTCGCGATGGTGAACGTGCCTTCGTCCGGACTGGTCCGGTCGACGACACCGCGCAGCGGCGCGTCACCCGGGTTCGTCGCGTCGGGAACCATCCAGTTGAAGGCCGACTCCTCGTCGATCGGGTTGGCGTGGAAGAAGGCGTTCAGGTCTTCGACATACACGCTGCCTGCTTCGATCGTCGTGGCCTCGAAGAACCCCTTGTCGATGCGACCGGCGACGATGACCCGATCGCCGTCGCTCAGGCCCGTGGTGTCGGGATACGGTCCCCAATCGTCCATCTCCACGATTACCACGCCGCGACCATGGTCGAGAATGAAAGTGTCGGCGGTGGTGTCGACGACGGTCCCGGTCAGGCTGATCTAGGTCCCGTCAGCCCGGCCCATAACGCCGTCCGCGGCGATGGCGGGACCGGCAAGGGTCGCGGTAGCGGCAGTGGCCGTGGCGATGACTGCGGCGGAGATTGTGCGCTTCATGTTGGCGCCTCCCATCGTGGTAGCTGAAAGTATCAAGGGCGAGAGCGATGCCCTCCCCTCCCTCGACAACGACGTCGGCAGCCCCGGTTCGCCCGGCGCCTCACTGGCTGCCGGCGTTAACTGCCTTGCATCGCGTGCCATGCTACGGTGCCGTCCGGTCGGACGGCATCTCGCAAGGAACCGGGGGATGCGCCTTCTCATCGCCGAAACCCTGCTCAGCATTCTGTGCATCGCCCATGTCATCAGGACCGGCCGGGATCAGAGCTGGATCTGGTTGATCCTGATCCCCGGCATCGGGGCGCCCGCCTATTTTCTCGCGGAGATCGTGCCGAGTGTCATCGACGGGCGCGGCCTGGGTGCGGTCGATGCCGGCCTCGCCCGGGTGATCGACCCGGGCCGTGCCCTGCGCCAGGCGGAACGGGCGATGGACCTCGCCGACACCGTCGACAATCGCCGGGCCCTTGCCGAGGCGTTGATCGGGGCCGGCCGCGCCGGGGAGGCGACCACGCTCCTGGAGGGCTTGACCGCCGGCAACTATGCCGACGATCCCGCCGTCATCGGGCCGCTGGCCCAGGCCTATTCCCAGGGCGACCAGCCGTCGCGCACGCTCGATGTCTTGCGCAAGTGGCACGAGGTCAACCCGCAGTCGCAGGTCGACGCCCTGAAGCTCCTGGAGGGGGCGGCGCTGGTCGCCCTTGGCCGCGCTCAGGAGGCGATCCGTCTCTTCCGCGAGATGGTCGAGGGCTATCCGGGCGAGGATCCGCGCTGCAAGCTTGGCATCCTCCTGATGCGCAACGGCAGCCAGGCAGAGGCACGGCGCCTGTTCGAGGAAGTGGTGCGCCGGGTCGGGCAGGGTGATCGCAACTACAAGCGGCGCGAGGGCGGTTGGGCGAAGCTCGCCCGCGACTACCTCTGACCGTCGTCAGCCGATCGGGCTGTTGCCCATCCCCATCAGGTGCTGACCCGCGTCGACCGCGAGGACATGGCCGGTCACCTGGCGCGCGGCGATCAGGTAACGCACCGCCTGGACGATGTCGTCCGGGCCGAGGCCGGGTCCCATCGGTGTCAGCGCCTGCCGGGCGGCGTATTCCTCGTCGCTCTGGCCGCTGGGCAGGACCAGACCGGGGGCGATGCCGTTGACGGTGATGCCGCGCCGGGCGAGATCGAACGCGGCGAGGCGGGTCGCCCCCTCCAGGGCGATCTTTCCGCAGAAGTAGCTCAGCCGCTCCGGCCAGGGAGAGGCCATCTGAACGTCCAGCATGTTGATGATCGCCGCCCCCTCCGGCAGCGGGTCCTGGCGCGCGAAGGCCGCCATCAGCATCACCGGGGCGGTCAGGTTGACGTCGACGCCGAGCCGCCAGCTTTCGAGCGTGACCGTGCCCAGCGAGTCCTGGTCGAAGTTGGACGCGGAGTTGACCAGCACAGTGACCGGCCCCGCCGCCTCTATCACGCGCGCGAAGAACGGCGCGATCTCGCCGGGCCGGGCGAGATCCTGGCCGACGGCGACCGCCCGCCCGCCGGCCGCGACGATCTCCGCGGCCGTCGCCTCGGCGGCATCGGCGGAGCTGTTGTAGTGCACGGCGACCGTGTAGCCGTCGGCACCAAGCGCCAGGGCGATCGCGCGGCCGATGCGCTTGCCGCCGCCGGTTACCAGGGCCGCCGTCACCGCCCGCTCGCGATGGCCAGCGTGTCGATCACCGGCCGGACCCGGGCGACCTCATGGCTGCGGATCAGATTGGCCTTGGACAGGAGCGCCATGGTGGCACTGCTCGCCTCCGCCACGCGGGCTTCGTCCCGCCACAGATAGACCGAGGAGGCGAGGGTGACGCAGACCGGCCAGCCGAGCACGCGCAGCCGGAACGCGTTCAGGATGCTCTCCGTCTGGTAGCGGATGCGGTCAGGGCCGTCCGGCAGGTTGAGGGCGAAGCCGAAGCCCGGGTCGACCCACAGGCGGGTGACGCCGTTGGACGTCGCGAGATCGATGCGTTCCCGGAAGAACGCCAGCATCTCGTCCATCAACTGGTCCGACGGCGGCAGCTTGTCCGTCGACCGCGCGTTGTCGCCCGGCGTGTAGCAGAGGATGACCCCGGCCTCGTGGTCGGCGACCATGCGGTAGAAATCCGGATCGTCGATGCGGCCGGTCAGGTTGATGACCCCGGCCCCGGCTTCCAACCCGGCACGGGCGACATCCGCGTGATAGGTGTCGACCGAGACCATCAGGTTTTCCGCCGCCAATGCTTCGATCACCGGCACCAGGCGCGCCGCCTGCTTGTCGCCGGAGACGATCTCGGCTTCCGCGTGGGCCGAGGCCTCGGCCCCGATGTCGATCATCGAAGCGCCCTCGATCGCCATGCGCCGGCCGCGATAGAGTGCTGCCTCCAGCGTGTGGCAGATCGTTTCCCGATAGGAGGAATCCCTGGAGAGGTTGATCACGCCCATCTGATGGGGCTCGTCCTCGAACGTCAGGCCGAAGCGCGGGAACGAGAAGGTTTCGACCGGGTGTTCCAGGGCGTCGCGATGCTGAAGCCAGAGCGGCAGCAGGCGGTCGGGGGTCAGCATGATCAGGCCTTTCCGGCAATGGCGGTCGGGTTGGCGGGAGAATGCGGCAGCCAGTCCCGGGCGAACGGCACGACGTCGCCGGGCTCCACCGGCAGAGTGGCGAGAAGACCGGCGATGGTCTCACCGGTCGGCGGATGGCGGACGGTCCCGGCAATCTCGGCGAGCGGGACCAGGACGAACCGGCGTTCCGTCAGGCGCGGATGCGGGACGCTCAGGGCTTCAGCCTCGACAACGGTGTCGCCGTAGAGCAGGAGGTCGAGATCGAGCGTACGCGGCCCCCAGCGGACAATCCGCTTGCGGGCGAAGAGCTGTTCGGTGTCGAGCAGAACCTGGAGCAGGTCGGTCGGCGCCAGGGCCGTGTCCAGGCGCGCGGCGGCGTTTAGGAAGCGCGGCTGGTCCGGCCCGACCGGAGCGGTCTCGTAGAGGGCCGAAACGGCGGTGACCGCGCTCGCCGGATGCTCGTCAAGGGCCGCCACGGCCGCCGCCAGCGTTGCCTGCCGGTCGCCGAGATTGCTGCCGAGGGAAATGTGCGCGGTCACGGAGCCGCCGGGGGAACACTTGGTCATGACGGCAAAAGACATACGTCGTGGAGGGCCAAGACAAGGGGAACCTGATCATGACCGCCTCATCCGATCGGCGCCGCGCGCTGCAGCAGACCTCGACCCTCGGCCCCGGCGGCCCGCTGTGGGATCCGCAGGCGAGCTATCAGCGCATTCTCCTGAACGCGATCGAGGTCGACATCCGCGTCGGTGTGTCCCAGGCGGAGAAGGTCGGCGGGCGGACGCAGCCGATCGTCGTCAATGTCGAGATGTTCCGCCACGCGCGTTCCCACGCCGGGGAGACCATGGACCAGGTCATCGATTACGACCGGGTGCACCGGGTGGTGGCGGAGGAATGGCCGAGGCGCGACCATACCGAGCTCCTCGAAACCCTGCTCGAGGAACTGGTGGCACTCTGTTTCGAGGACGCGCGGGTCGAGGCCTGCCGCGTCTCCATCCAGAAGCCGACGATCTATGCCGATACAGCCGCGAGCGGGGTCGAGGTCTACCGCCTCAGAAAGGATCACGTCTGACCTGCCCTGAGGGCGCTTGCCGCCGGATCGGGGGGTCAGTACCGTCCTGGAACTTACCAACGACGCGGGAATGGGCAGATGATCAGGGGTCGGGCACTCGCAGTTACCTTGTGCGGCGCGCTTACGGTCCTCCTGATCTTCGGGATGCGCACCTCCGTCCCGCTGTTCATGAACCCGGTCAGCCTCGACCTCGGCATCGGGCGCCAGGATTTCGCGCTCGCCTTCGCCATCAGTCACCTGATGATGGGGGCCTTCCAGCCCCTGATCGGCGCCGTCGCCGACCGCTTCGGGTCCGGCATCGTGGTCTTCCTCGGCTGTCTGGTGATGGCGGCCAGCATGATCCTGACCACCCTGGTCACCGACACGCTGGGGCTCAACCTCACGATGGGGTTCATGGGCGGGCTCGCCATGGCGATGGCGACCTTCGGCCCGGTCATGGGCGCGGTCGGCCGGGCGGTCCCGGTCGCCGGTCGCACGCTCGCTTTCGGCATCGTTACCGCCGCCGCGTCCGCCGGCATGTTCATCATGGTGCCGTTCGGGCAGATGCTGATCGACCTGTTCGCGGCCGCCAACCCCGGCGACCCGGCGAACTGGAAGGACGCCATTGAAGGATTTCGTCGTTGAGTTCAAGAAACGTGTCGAATCCACTGCCTTACAT
>CAYNIS010000229.1:0-6163 GCA_964397055.1 uncultured Rhodospirillaceae bacterium
CCGCCTTGGTCGGCCCCAGCGCGTCGTTGGTCCATTCCATGCCGTCCATGTCGTCGATCGCGACGAAGGTCGGCTCTCCGCCCATGGTCAGGCGCACGTCGCCGGCGTCGAGGCGGCGGTCGACATCATGGCCGAAGCGTTCGATCCGCGCCCACGTCGCCTCGTCATACGGCAGGGTGACCCGCGGGGTCTCGTGCACCCGGGTCACCGATATCGCGAAGTCGAACTCGACCTCGCTCTCGTCGACCGCGCCGGAAATCGGCGCGGCGCTGTCCGGATCGGGTGTCGCCGCCAGCGGAATGTGCCCTTCGCCGGCGGCGAGGCCGGAGGTCGGATCGAAGCCGACCCAGCCGGCCCCCGGCAGGTAGACCTCCACCCAGGCGTGGAGGTCGGTGAAGTCGGCTTCGGGCCCGCCGGGGCCGTCGAGCGGCTTCACGTCGGCGGTGAGCTGGAACAGGTAGCCTGAGCAGAAGCGCGCGGCGAAGCCCAGATGGCGCAAGAGCTGGACCATCAGCCACGCCGAGTCGCGGCACGATCCGGAGCCGAGCGCCAGGGTCTCCTCCGGCGTCTGCACGCCGGGTTCCATGCGGATGATGTAGCGGATGTCGCGGGCAAGGCGCTGGTTCAGATCGACCATGAAGTCGATGGTGCGCCGCGGCGTCATGTCGGTCGCCGCTAGATAGGCGTCGAACAGCGGGCCGTGCCGGGCCATGCGTCGGTAGGGCTGGAGTTCGTGGTCGAGCACGTGGTCGTAGGCGAACGGGATCGTCTCCGCGTGCTCTTCCAGGAAGAAGTCGAACGGGTTGATCACCGCCATGTCGGCGACGAGGTCGACCGTCACCTCGAACCGCCGGGTGCGGTCCGGGAACACGATCCGCGCCTGGTAGTTGCCGGACGGGTCCTGCTGCCAGTTGATCCACTGGCCGGCGGGCTCGATCCGCATCGCGTAGCTGAGGATCGGGGTCCGGCAATGCGGCGCCGGCCTCAGCCGGACCACCTGGGGCCCCAGCTGGACCAGACGGTCATAGCTGTAGGTGGTGCGATGGGTGAGTGCGACGTGGATGCTCATGCCGACCCCGCTGGCTTGGGGAGACGCGAAAGGCCCGCGCCCCGCTTCCGACTCCCCGGATATGCTTCGCCTTTAACCCCAGATCGGGCCGAACGATCAAGCGTGACCCGGGCAACCCAGACCCTTGGCCCCGGCGAGGTCGAGAGCCGACAGCCGGATCGCACGGCCGGGCCTGGCCCCCGTTTCCGCGCCGGCTTCCCACACCGCCCGGCCGTTGACGAACACCGCCTCGATCCCGGCGGCCGGCTGGATCGGGTCCTCGAACGTCGCCCGGTCGATCACCGTCGCCGGGTCGAACAGCACCAGATCGGCGGCGAGCCCCGGCATCAGGCGGCCACGGTCGGTCAGGCCGAAGTGACGGGCGGGCAGGGCGGTCATCCGCCGCACCGCCTCCTCCACCGGGAACAGGCCGACATCCCGCGCATAGTGGCCGAGCACGCGCGGAAAGGTCCCCCACAGGCGCGGATGCGGGCGGACATCATGGGGAATGCCGTCGGACCCGATCATGGTGTGCGGGAAGGTCAGGATGCGCCTGACATCGCCCTCGTCCATGGCGAAGAAGGCGCCGCCGGCGGGCTGCAGGCGCACCGCCGCTTCATGGCGGTCGACCCCCATCTCGGCTGCGATGTCGTCCAGGTCGCGGCCCGCGGCCTCCGGCATCGGCCCGGACCAGGTGACCATCACGCGCACCCCGGCCGCCGGCAGGTAGTCCGGCAGCAGCACGGTCGAGCTTGCGACATAGGGATAGGCGTCGAGGGCGACCGGCTGGGACGCCATCGCCGCGGCGATCAGCGGCAGGGTCTCGGCACTGCGGCCGTGGTTGTGCGGGCCGCTGGTCTTGTGGTGGGAGATCACCACCGGCACCTCCGCCTCCCGGCCGATGCGGAAGGTCTCCTCGAGCGAGCGGGTGACGTGGTCGGCCTCGTCGCGCATGTGGGTCGAATGGAGCCCGCCGGCGTCGTGGACCGCGCGGGCGAGCTCGATCACCTCCTCCGTCTCGGCATTGATCGCCGGCGGGTAGTAGAGGCCGGTCGAAAGCCCGATGGCGCCGTCGGCCAGTGCCCCCTCCAGGCTCTGGCGCATCGCCTTGACCTCGTCCGCCGTCGCCGGCCGGTCGAGGCTGTCCATGGCCGCAGCCCGCAGCGTCGAATGGCCGACCTGGGCGATGACGTTGGTAGCCGCGGGCTCCCGATCCAGCCGGTCGAGATAGCTGCCGAAGCGCGCGAACAGGTCCTGGGGCCCGCGGCTCAACAGGTTCATCGGGGCGGGCGGGTCGCTGGTCGGCGCGTAGGGGGCGAGGGAGATGCCGCAGTTGCCGACGATGACGGTGGTCACCCCCTGGCTGACCTTGGGCGTCATCGCCGGGTCGGAAAGCGCGAGGCGGTCGTCATGGGTGTGCACGTCGATGAAGCCGGGGGCGATCGCCCGGCCCGCGGCGTCGATCTCCCGCCCGGCGGTGAGGGCGGAGAGGTCGCCGATCGCCGATATCCGGTCATCGCGCACCGCGATGTCGCCGGGGACCGAAGGCCCGCCCGATCCGTCGATCAGGCGGGCTCCACGGATGATCAGATCGGCTCTATCGCCCGGCATGGCTCGTCCCCTCAAACCCCAAGGCAGTTGTCCCTGGGGAAGAGCAAAGACCATGCCGCCGATCCCTGTCGAGGGGATCGGCCGTCGACAGGTCAGGCGGCCGCCGGCAGCGTATGGGCGCGGGCGACCCCGCCGCCGAAGTCGAGCATGCGCTCGCGCCACGCGTAGACGGCGTCGTCGCTCTTCAGCGGATCGACCGCGGTCGACAGGCGCGCCCACTGGAATGCCCCGAAGGCGAGGCAGTCGGCATAGATCGGCCGGTCGCCGCCGATGAAGTCCTGGCCGGTGACGGACGCGCGCAAGGGGGCGAGGGCCGCCACGATGTTCGCGACGGCGGTTTCCTGGTCGGCCGAGAATGCTTCGAGCGTGGTGCCGAAGGCTTTTTCCCGGGTCTCCCTGAAGTAGGGCTTGTCCGGATAGGTCGCGTCCAGGTACTTGGCGATTTCCCAGCTGTCGGCGACGGAAGCCTCGCCATCCTTGATCACCGGCACCTTGCCCTGGCCGGAGAACGACAGCGCGTCCTTCTCGGTGAAGCGCCACGGCACCGTCTCGTAGGGCAGGCCCTTGATCAGGAGCGCCATCTGGCTGCGCCAGCAATTGGGGCTGAAACGATGGCTGTCGTCGGCACCGGCGAGGTCGTAGAGCGTGATCGCCATGGCGGGGGCTCCTCTGGGCAAGGGTCGGTTGGCAGGGGTTCTTCTGGGCGAGGCGGGTTGCGCACGTTGGATTTGCGGCGCCCGGCGGCACCCTAGGACGCTGCTCGACGATCGCGCGACCGCTCTCGCATCTATCGTTACGATGCCCTGGAACGGTGCCGCCTTGCCCACAGTGCGCGCAGGGGATTGCCGTATTTTTCGGCGGGACGGTCCTTCCCTGTGCGGCGTATGGCGGTTCCGGCACGTTAGGCGCGGCGCTCTCTCCACATCCAGGTGGGCACGTTTCTTGCTTACCGCGCCGGCAGTGCATCTGGTTAGTCGGGGGACAATAAATGAAAGCGCTGTTTCTTGGGGGTGTTTCGGCAATTGCCCTGGTCGCTGCAACCGCGGAACCGGTTGCCGCCGACGGCCTCGTGTCAGAGGACGCGGTCCCGGGCGAGGTGTCTGCCGGTGTGGCGTTCACGACAGACTACGTTTTTCGCGGCGTCTCTCAGACGGACGAGCATGCGGCCCTGCAGGCGAACGTCGATTGGACGTACGGCGGCTTCTACATCGGCGCCTGGGGGGCGAACGTCGACTTCGACGACGGTGACGAGGCGACGGTCGAGGTCGACCTCTATGGCGGCTACGACTGGTCCTGGGGGCCGGTCGATATGGGCGTCGGTCTGATCTACTACTGGTACCCGGGGGCGGACGGCAACCTGTCCTATGATTATGTAGAGTTTTCCGGCTCGCTGGGCACTACCTTCGCGCCCGAGGGCCTAGCCGGAACCGAATTCACCGTGGGGACGGAAGTCTATGGCAGCCCCGAGTTCTTCGGCGACACTGGGGAGGCGGTCTTCTGGCGCGGCTCTGCCGGCGTCGCGCTGCCGTTCGGGGTGGGAGTCGACGGCGGTATCGGCCATCAATGGATCGCCCGCGGCACCAACTATCTGACCTGGGATGTCGGCGCCAGCTACGGCGTCAAGGGTCTGACCTTCGACGTCCGCTACCACGACACCGATGAGGGGTCGCTGGGTGACCTCGGTGGAGAGCGCGTCGTTTTCTCGGTCGCCCATGCGCTGGGTGAGGGTGGGGCCGACGACGACAGCTTTATCCCCGGTGAGCTGTCCGCCGGTGTCGGCTTCGCCACCGACTATGTATTCCGCGGTGTTTCGCAGACGGACGAGCATGCGGCGGTCCAGGCCAACATCGACTGGGGCCTTGCCGGCTTTTACGTAGGGGCGTGGGGTTCCAACGTCGACTTCGACGATGGCGACGAGGCGACGGTCGAGGTGGACATCTACGGCGGCTACGCCAACAGCCTCGCCGGCATCGATTACAATTTCGGTGCGATCTACTACTGGTACCCCGGGGCGGACAGCAGCCTCGACTATAACTATGTCGAGGTTGTCGGCACGCTTGGCTACGGATTTGCCCCGGATGGCCTGGGCGGTACCGAACTCGCTGTCGGGACGGAGGTCTACTATTCGCCGGAGTTCTTCGGGGATACCGGTGACGCGGTCTTCTGGCGCGGTAGTGCCGGCATCACTCTGCCGGCCGGGATCGGCATCGACGGCGGTGTCGGCCACCAGTGGATCGACCAAGGCACCGACTATCTGACCTGGGATGTCGGTGTCACCACGGCGATCAAGGGTATTGGTATCGACGTTCGCTACCACGACACCGACGAGGGCGCCCTTGGTGAGTTGGGCGAAGAGCGTGTCGTCCTGACCGCGTCGTACCCGTTCTAATCAAACTCTGTTTCGTAAGAAAGACCTGTCAGAGGCCGGGGCAGCCCCCCGGCCCTCTTCCTTGGGTGAGATCGTGCGCCGGTTGGCGTCAGCCGCGGCGCTGCCAGATCTGCATCGCCTGGGGCATCAACCCCTGGAGATTGGCGATCCGGCTCTGATCCGATGGATGGGTCGACAGGAATTCCGGCGGGGCGCCGCCGCGTGAGCCCATGCGCCCCTGCCAGAACGTCACCGCCTCGCGCGGGTCATAGCCGGCGCGCGCCATGGTGCCGACCCCCAGGCGGTCGGCCTCGATCTCATGGGAGCGCGAGTAGGGCAGCAGCACGCCGAACTGGACGCCGAGGCCGAGCAGGCCGGCGATCTGATTGGCATACTGGACGTCCCCCTGTTGCATCGCCGCCGACACTGCGCGCAGGCCGAGCTGGGTCGCCTGGCTGGCGCCGATGCGCTGGGCGCCGTGGGCGGCTGTCACATGCCCGATCTCGTGCCCCATGACGGCGGCGCATTGGGCCTCGTTCTCGAATGCATCCATGATCCCCTCATAGAAGGCGATCTTGCCGCCGGGGACGGCAAAGGCGTTGATCTGGTCGCCCTGGAGCACGATGAACTCCCAGCGCTCGTCGGTCGGCCCGATCGTGCCGACCAGGCGCCGGCCGACATCCTGGACGGTCTTCTGATAGCGCCCGTTGGCCGACAGTTGCTCCTCGCTCAGGATGCGCTGCCAGGTCTCCAGGCCCAGCTGGCGCGCGGTCGCGGGAGAGACCGCCAGGGCCGGGCCGAGGGCGGAGAGCTGGTCGGCGGTGCAGCCGACGGTGACCGTCGCACCGGCGACCGGTTGGTTCGTGAAAGGATCCACCACCTGGCCGGTCAGCCGCGCCGCGCCGGCACGCACCGAAAATGCCACCACCGACGGCACCTGTCGGTCCCCCGTGCTCGCCACGACCTGACGAACCCCCACGGAGGCGTCACTGGCAACCGAGACGTCCGCCTCCAGCCGCGTCGGCGAGACCACGCGCAGGTCTTCGACCGTCACGCCGTCACCGAAGCGGACGCTGACCTCCCCCGCCGCGAACTCCGTGTTGAGTCCGTCGAGGATCACGGTGGCCGTGCGACCT
>CAYNIS010000230.1:0-6152 GCA_964397055.1 uncultured Rhodospirillaceae bacterium
TTCGGCCTCGGCTTCATGAAATCCATGGACAACCGCAAGCGCACGCCGGGGGAGGCGAGCGTGATCCTCTCCGCCCCGGCCTTCGGTCATGTCGGCGCCGGGGGCGTCATCGGCTTCTGCGATCCGGCGGAGCGGCTGTCCTTCGGCTACACCAGCAACCGCCAGGGCCCGGGCCTGTTGATGAACCCGCGCGGGCAGAGCCTGATCGACGCGACCTACCGGACCCTCGGCTACGTCTCCAACTCCGGCGGCGTCTGGCGGAAATAGGCGAAGCGGTCAGGCCCGGTTGATCCGCGCCAGCGCATCCGGCGTGTCGACGTCGACCAGGGCACCGTCACCGTCCATCGGCACCTCGACCACCTGGTCGGCGTGCTGGCCGATCAGGTGCTTGGCGCCGGTGTCGCCCTCGACCGAGGCCATCTCCTCGAAGAAATGGCGGTCGAACAGGACCGGGTTGCCGCGCTTGCCGCTGACCGTGGGCACCGCGATCGAGCGTCCCTCGACCGGGTTGTAGGCGGCGATCAGACGGTTGATCTCCGCCGCCGTCACCCGCGGCATGTCGCCGAGGCAGACCAGGACGGCGTCCACCGGCGGCAGGTGATCGAGGGCAGCGAGGCCGGCCTTCAGGCTGGTCGACAGCCCGCCGGCGAAGTCCGGATTGTGGGTCAGGCTGACGGTCCGTCCGGCCAGGGCCGCCATCACCTGGTCGGCCTCGTGCCCGGTCACCACGACGACCGGGTCGGCGTCGGACGCACTCACCTGGTCGACGACGCGGGCGACCATGGCGACGCCGTCGATCGCCTGGGTCAGCTTGTTGATCGCCCCCATCCGCCGCGACTGGCCGCCCGCCAGCACCAGGGCGGCAACCCTGGGAGCCCGCGGCGGGCCGGCGGCATCCGTCGCCCGCTCCCGCGGCAGCGGCCGCGACGGGATCTCGGCCAACAGGCCGCCGACCCCCATGCGCATGATCTCAGCCGCCCCCATCGGCAGGCCGGCGGCGAGGCGCTGAAGCACCCAGTCGAAGCCGTTCAGCTTGGGCGATCGCGCACAGCCGGGCAGGCCGATCACCGGTACCCCGCCGGGCAGGGTTCCGAACAGCAGCAGGTTGCCGGGATCGACCGGCATGCCGAAATGCGCGATCTCTCCGCCGGCCGCGACAATCCCGGCGGGCAGGGCGTCGCGCCGGTCGGTGATCGCACTGGCGCCGGCGACCAGCACCAGGTCCGGCCGGTCTTCCGCCGTCGTTTCCCGGATCGCGGCGGCGAGCGGTCCGGCGCTGTGCGGGGCGCGCCGTTCCCCGGTCAGCGTCGCCGCGATGCCGTCGAGGCGGGCGCGGGTCACCTCCACCGTCTTGTCGAGGACGCTGGGCTTCACCGCCGGCAGGGTCGTCTGGATGAGGGCGACGCTGAGCGTGCGATAGGGATGGAGCTTGAGGATCGGCGGCCCGTCGCCGGCGATCCGCTCGGCCGCCGCCACCGCCGCTTCCGGCGCGGCGAACGGGATGATCTTGATCGTCGCCACCATCTGCCTGGCGGTGACCGCGGCGAAGGCGGGCAGGGTGGCGACCGTGACACTCTCGTGCCCGAGGTTGAGTGCGTCGAGGCGTCCGGCATCGACGGTGACAACACCGTCCGCGTCGGCGAACAGGTTGACGCGTCCGGTGAACGCGGCACTGACGGTCAGCCCCGGGCCGGCGAGGGCGGCGGCGACCCGGGCGGCGGCCGCATCCTCCGCGACGTCGCCGGGTTCCAGCCGGGTCACCGTCACGCGGCCGACCCCGGCGGCGGCAAGGGCCGCGACGTCCTCCGCCGACAACGGCCGACCCTTCTTCATGGTGAGGGAACCGGCACGCACCGTATGCACCAGGGTCGCACCGGCGGCCTCCGCCACCTCGATCTCGCCGAAGAACATGGTCCGCGCGACCCCCGGCCGGCTACCAGCGGTCGCCGCCGGCCGCGGCCTTCTCGTGCAGGACGGCGGTCGCCTGGGCGAGGGCGGAGAGTGCTATCTCCGCCGGTGTCACCGCCCCGATGTCGAGCCCGAGCGGCCCGTGGATGCGGGCGATCTGGTCCTCCCCCACACCCGCTTCCTTCAGCCGTTCCAGGCGGGAGGCATGGGTCTTGCGACTGCCCAGTGCGCCGACATAGAACGCCCGGCTCTTCAGCGTTTCGATCAGCGCCGGGTCGTCCAGCTTGGGGTCGTGGGTCAGCGTGACGACGGCCGTCCTGTGGTCCGGTGCCAGGTCCCGGATCGCCTCGTCCGGCCAGTCGGTGGAAACCTCGATCCCCGGGAAGCGTTCGTCGGTCGCGAACGCCTGGCGCGGGTCGACGATGGTGACGTCATAGCCGCTCATGGCGGCCATCGGCGCCATCGCCTGGGCGATGTGGACCGCGCCCACCAGGATCATCCGCTTCGGCGGGTTGAAGACGTGGAGGAAGTAGCGCCCCTCGCCATGCTCATGGATGCCCGACTTGTCGTGACGAAGGGCTGCATGCACCAGGCCCTTCAGCCCGTCGTCGAGGCCGAACGCGCCGTGTTCGGTCTCCCCCTCCTCGGTCAGGGCGACCATGGTCTGCTGACCGGTGCCGAGGTCGGTGACGACGCAGGCGGCAACACGATCGGTGCGGGCGGCGATGACGCGGTCGAGAAGGTCGCCCTTCATTCGACGCGCTCGACATAGACCTGAACGGTGCCGCCGCAGGCGAGCCCGACTTCCCACGCCATCTCGTTGGTGACACCGAATTCCAGGAGCCGAGGTTCACCATCCTCGATCGCCTCCAGCGCCTCCTGGACGACCGCCCCCTCGATGCAGCCGCCGGAGACCGATCCGACCATCTCGCCCTCGTCGTCGACGGCGAGCTGGCTGCCGACCGGTCGCGGCGCGGAGCCCCAGGTCGAGATCACGGTGGCAAGTGCCACGTTGCGTCCCTCTTCCCGCCATTCGGCGGCCTTTTCCAGGATGTTGTCGTAGTCGGCGGTCATCGAACCCGAACCTTTCCCGTCACTGAGCCGGCTGATCCAGCATGCGGCGCCAGCGGGTCACCCCCTCCTCGCGCCGCGGACCTTCATGATCCAGAACCTGGGCAAGCTGCGCCAGGCTTTCCAGGTTGTGGATGGTCCGGAACACGTCGACATGGGGCAGCATCGCCCGGATGCCGGACGAGCGCGGCTGGAAGCCGTCATAGCGCAAGAGCGGGTTCAGCCAGATCAGCCGCCGGCAGCTCTTGTGCAGGCGTTCCATGGCGTCGTCCAGCCCGTCGGCGCCGTCGCGGTCGAGGCCGTCGGTGATCAGGAGGACAATCGCCCCCTGGCCCAGCACGCGCCGGCTCCACACCCGATTGAACTCGTCGAGGGTGGTCCCGATCCGCGTGCCGCCGGACCAGTCGGGAACGGACTGGGTGATCTTGTCGAGGGCCTGGTCGATGTCGCGGGTGCGCAGGTAGCGGGTGATGTTGGTCAGCCGCGTGCCGAACAGGAAGGTGTGGACGCGGTCGCGATCGTTGGTCACCGCATGCAGGAAGTGAAGGAGCATGCGCGAGTAGCGGCTCATCGAGCCGGAGATGTCGCACAGCACCACGAGCGGCGGGTGCCGGCGCCGGCGCCGGCGGCGTTCCAGGTCGATGATCGCCCCGCCGCCGCGCAGGGAGCCGCGCAGGGACCGGCGCATGTCGACGCGGGACCCGCGCGGGTCCGGGCGGAAGCGGCGCGTCGGCACCTGCATCATGGACAGCCGCATGCGCGCGATGACCTTCTTGGCCTCCGCCATCTCTGCCGCTGTCATCTTTTCGAAATCAATGCCTTGCAGGACTTCCTGGTCAGACCAGGTGAAGGCGGCGTCGATCTCGATCTCCGGTTCCGGCTCACCCTCGGCCTCGCCCTCTCCAGGGCGATCTGGGTTCATCGCCTCGGCGACGCGGCGCGACATCTCCGGCTGGTGCGGGTCGACGCCGGTGTCGATCTTGGGCAGCAGGAGCTGCATGACCCGGCCCAGGATGTCGGGGTTGCGCCAGAAGACGTGGAAGGCCTGGTCGAACACCTCCCGCTGGTCCTGGCGGTTGACCAGGACCGCGAACAGCGCCCAGTAGAACGCCTCCCGATCCTCCACCCCGACGGTTTCCACGGCCTGGATCGCCGCCAGGACCTGACCCGGGCCGACCGGCAGGCCGGCGCGCCGCAGGACCCTGCAGAAATGCATGATGTTCTGTGGCAGGCGCCCTTCCGGTTCCGCAGGCCGGATGTCGACGGCCGTCATTCCGCGGCCTCGGGTGCCGTCATGCGGGCCGCCTCCGGTTCCGGCAGATCGGCCGGCAGGCCGGAACGACCCGGCAGGGGCAGGGTGATGTGGAACGTCGACCCCTCGCCCGGGCGGCTTTCAACCCAGATGTCGCCGCCCTGGCGGTCGATGATTTCCTTGGTGAGCAACAGGCCCATGCCCGATCCGCGCTCGCCCCGCGTGCCCGGCAGGCTGGACCGGTTGTCGATCTGGAACAGCCCCTCGATCGTCTTCTCGTCCATGCCGACCCCGGTGTCGGTCACCGTGACCTCAACGCTGTCGTCCAGGGCGATGCCGCCGATCGCGATCAGGCCGCCGTCGCGGGTGAACTTGATGGCGTTGGCGATCAGGTTGCGCAGGACGGTTTCGGTCATCGTTGTATCCGCTTGGGCGGGCAGGGCGCGGACCGTCGACACCAAACGGATCTGCTTTTCCTGGGCTTGCGGCTGCAAAAGCTCGATGCAGTTCTGCACGATGTCGGCCATGTCGATTTCGACCGGCTGCGGCGTCATCCGGTCCATCTGCAGGCGCGACCACTGCAGCAGCCCCTCCAAGAGGCGGTTGAGGTTGCTGGCGCTTTCGTGAATGAACCCGTTGTACTCCAGGAGCTGTTCGCGCGGCAGGTCGTTGCCCTCCTCCGCGATCATCCGGGCGAAGCCGTGCAGCGCGTGGAGGGGGCTGCGCAAGTCGTGGGCGATGATCGACAGGAAGCGGTTCTTGGCGTCGTTGGCTTCGCTCAGGGCTTCGTTGGTGCGCGCCAGCTCCGTGGTACGGGCCGCTACCTCTGCTTCGAGCACGTCGTTCGCCCGGGACAGGCGCTGCGACAGGGATTCGACCGCGACGAAGGCGGCGTTCAGCCGGGCGCCGAGGGCGGCGGCGAGGGCGAGCGCGAAGACGAGCAGGCCGGAGGAGGCCATGAAGGCCGTGTCCACGACGCGGCTGGCGTGGAGGATGTCGTTCACGACCAGGGGCATTGCGAACAGGGCCCCGGCCAGGAGATAGCCGGACCCGATGCGGCGGTGCATGAGGGATGTGCCGAGCGTCCAGAACAGGATGGCGAACAGGACGACGATCATGACGTAGAGCAGGGGACGCGTCTGGGTCGCGATCAGGCTGGGGGTCGCGACGATGAACGCCAGCATCAGGATCAGCACGACCGAGGCCGGCTGGTGGATCCAGACCTTCGCCTCCTCCGGAAACAGCCGCACCACGAAGCGGATCGCGAACAGGATGGACAGGGAGATGAGGGCGAACTCGACCTTGAGCCCGATCGCCTGATCGATGTCGCCCAGGATTTCGACATGGAGATTGGCATGGGTGAGCTGGGTCAGGGCGAGGACGGTCGACAGCCCGGCGAAGATCAGGATCGTCGCGTCCCCGGGTCGAACGATCCAGACCATGAGGTGGTAGAGGGCGAGGACCAGGAGCCCGCCCGACATCAGGAAACCGATGCCCAAGGTGAGATGATGAAGGTGTGAGAGCTGCTGGATCGCGCCGATCACGAAGGGGCGATTGAGGCCGCCGTCATAGTGCACGTGATTGGAATAGTGAGCGACCAGGGTGACCCGGTTCCCGGCCGGCAGGCGGGCGATACGCTTCCCCGGCGTCGCCCGTTCCGTCTCCGCGGTCAGGCCGGGTGTCCCCATTTCCGCGATCAGTTGGCCGTTTGCCCACAGTTTGAGGGCACCGTGGACATCCGGGGTCATGATCGCAATCCGCTCGCTGCCCGGCGGCAGCAGCACGTCCAGGGCAAATGTCGCACCACCGGTACGCACCGGCGCCGCCGGCGCCAGGCTGTCAGCCGGCAGCAGGATCATGTTGCCCGGGCCAGCCTCGCCGATCTCCTCAGGCGGTATCAGGGCTTCCGGCCAGATGCGCC
>CAYNIS010000231.1:0-6138 GCA_964397055.1 uncultured Rhodospirillaceae bacterium
CGAAATGTTCCCGGTCCGGGAACACCTCGTCCTGGCGCGGCAGGAAGGCCCCGCCGCTGTCGACGAGGTAGAGGCAGGTGAGGTGGTTCTGAAGCGCGATTTCCTGCGCGCGCAGGTGCTTTTTCACCGTCAGCGGATAGTAGGTGCCGCCCTTCACCGTCGCGTCGTTCGCGACGATGACGCATTCCCGGCCCCCGACCCGGCCGATGCCGGTGATGATGCCGCCGGCCGGGACGACATCGTCATAGACCCCCTCGGCCGCCAGCTGGCTGAGCTCCAGGAACGGCGTGCCGGGGTCGATCAGATGCTCGATGCGGTCGCGAGGCAGGAGCTTGCCGCGCGCGACATGGCGGGCGCGGGCCTGCTCCCCGCCGCCCTCCGCGATGCGGCCGACGGTCTCGCGCAGGTCTTCGACCAGGGTCAGCATCGCCTCCGCATTCTCGGCGAAGCTGTCGGAGCGGGTGTCGAGGGTGGTGTCGATAACCGGCATGGCAGCGAGACCCTGGGCGATTGGGCTGGGAGGCGGATGGTAGCGCCACGCGGTCGGGCGCGCGACGGGGTTGTTGCCAGGGTTGTTGCCGTGGGTCGTGCGAGGGTTGTTGCGGGGGGCGGTTCCGGACTATCCGGGGGGTCCTCCCCGCCGCCCGGATGCCCTTGCCATGACGATTTCCGATATCCTGCCGACCAGGGCCGAGCTCGAGGCCGCGGCCGATCTCGTCCACGCCGTCATGGCGCCGACCCCGGCCTATTCCTGGCCGCTCCTGAACCGGCGCCTCGGCACCGAAACGGTGCTCAAGCACGAAAACCACACGCCGACAGGCGCCTTCAAGGTCCGCGGCGGGCTGGTCTTTTTCGACGATCTGGTCCGCACCCGACCCGACGTTCGGGGTGTCGTATCGGCGACCCGGGGCAATCACGGCCAGTCGATCGGCTTCGCCGCCCGCCGCCACGGCAAAGAGGCCGTGATCTGCGTGCCGCGCGGCAATTCGGTCGAGAAGAACGCGGCGATGAAGGCGTTGGGCGTCGACCTGGTTGAACATGGCGACGATTTCACCGAAGCCGCGACCTATGCCCGCGGACTTGCCGAGGAACGCGGCCTGGAGCCGATGCCGTCCTTCCACCCGCTGCTCGCGCGCGGGGTCGGGAGCTATTCGCTGGAGCTGTTGTCCGCGCACCCGGACCTCGACGTCGTCTATGTGCCGATCGGGCTCGGCTCCGGCATTTCCGGCATGATCGCGGCGCGCGAGGCCCTGGGGCTCAAGACCGAGATCGTCGGCGTCGTCTCGACCGGGGCGCCGGCCTACCTGCACTCCTTCGTCGCCGGGGAACCGGTGAGCCACGCCACCACCACCCGCATTTCCGACGGCATGGCGGTGCGCACGCCGGATCCGCTGGCGCTCCAGATCATCCTGAAGGGGGTCAGCCGGGTGATCGCGGTCACCGACGAGGCGGTGGAGGACGCGATGCGCGCGCTCTTCCACGACACCCACAACGTCGCGGAAGGGGCGGGGGCCGCCGGGCTTGCCGCCGCGATGCACGAGAAGGAGCGCAACCTGGGCCGCAAGGTCGGCCTCATCCTGTGCGGCGGCAATGTCGACACGGCGGTGTTCCAGCGGGTCCTGGCAGAAGCCTGAGCTGACAAAAGCCTGACCTGGCAGAAGCCTGACGCGCGTCCTGTCATCTGGGCGGGTCGGCCCCATCTGGGTTAGGATCAAGACCAGAACAGGCTGACATTCCGGACCCTGCCCCGATGGCTCTCTTGCCGATCCTGATCGTTCCCGACCCGACCCTGCGCCGGGAATGCGCGCCCGTGGAGGCCGTCGACCGGCGGGTCAAGCGCCTCCTCGACGACATGCTGGAGACGATGTACGCCGCCCCCGGCATCGGGCTGGCCGCCCCCCAGATCGGGGTGACCGAGCGGTTGGTGGTCTGTGACGTGGCGCGGGAGGACGAGCCCGCCCAGCCGTTGCAGCTGATCAATCCGGAAGTGGTCTGGGCGTCGGAGGAGAAGGCGGTTGCCAATGAGGGCTGTCTGTCCCTGCCCGAACAGTATGCCGATGTCGAGCGGCCGGCGGCGGTCAAGGTGCGCTACACCGATCCCAAGGGGGAAACCCGGGAAATCGCCTGCGAGGGGCTGCTGGCGACCTGCCTGCAGCATGAGATCGACCATCTGAACGGCGTGCTCTTCATCGACTATCTGTCGTCGTTGAAGCGCAGCATGATCATGAAGCGTCTGGCCAAGGCGCGCCGCCAGAAGGCGAGCGCGTGACCCCGCGATCAGACGGCACGGAGCCGATGCCATGGAAAAGGTGCGCCTCGCCTTCATGGGGACGCCGGCCTTCGCGGTGCCCTGCCTCGAACAGTTGATCGAGGCCGGCCACGACGTCGCCGCCGTCTACTCCCAGCCGCCGCGCCCGTCCGGCCGGGGTCACAAGGTCCACCCCTCGCCGGTTCATGCGCTCGCCGCCGCCCGCGGCATTCCGGTTTCGACACCGAAATCCCTGAAGGGCGCGGAGGAACAGGCGGCCTTTGCCGCCCTCGACCTCGATCTCGCGGTGGTCGTGGCCTATGGCCTGATCCTGCCCCAGGCGATCCTCGACGCGCCCCGCCACGGCTGCGTCAACGTCCATGCCTCGCTGTTGCCGCGCTGGCGTGGGGCTGCCCCGATCCAGCGCGCGATCCTGGCCGGCGACACGGAAACCGGGATCGCGATCATGCAGATGGAAGCCGGGCTCGACACCGGCCCGGTGCTCGCCCTCGGCACCGTCGAGATCGGCCCGGACACCACCACCCCGTGGCTGCACGACCGGCTGTCGGAACTGGGCTCGAAGCTCCTGATCGGGGCGATCGACGGTCTGGTCGCGGGTCGGATCACGCCGCGCCCCCAGCCGGAGGAGGGGGTGACCTACGCGACCAAGCTGGAGAAGGACGAGGGCGAGATCGACTGGACGAAGCCGGCGGTCGAGATCGACCGCATGGTGCGGGCGCTCACCCCCTGGCCCGGCTGCTCCTTCGTCCTGGGGGAGGAGCGGGTCAAGCTGCTCGCCTGCCAGTTGGTGCCGCTGGAGGGGGATGCGGTCCCGCCCGGCACGGTGCTGGATCACAAGTTGACCGTCGCCTGCGGGGAAGCGGCGATCCGGCCCCTGCGCGTGCAACGGCCGGGCAAGCAGGCGGTCACCGCCGACGCCTTTCTCAACGGCCTGCCGGTGGCGCCGGGGACCGTTCTGGGCTGACCAGCTCTTGCGTGCCGGTCACGCGACCGATCGGGGGCTCCGCTACTCGGCGGCGCCGGGCTGAGCGGCCTGGCCGCGGTGGCGATGCCGGAACCGCCGGAACACCCGGCGCGGGTCGGTGCGGCGGATGAAGTAGCGCAGCATGCGCGGGAAGCGCGGGCGGTGGTGGTTCAGATAGTGGCTGAAGCCCGGCCATTTGAGCCGTATCCACGCCACCGCTTCCCGCATCGTCCGCGATTCCCGGACCAGCAGGAAGACACCGATCGCGATCATCGGCAGGCCGAGAGGAATCGGCAGCGGCGTCACCGGGATGCCGATGAGGAGCAGGGTCCAGCCGAGGATGAGAGAACCGGTCCGTCTTGCCGCCTGCAGCATTCCGCGCCCTTGATGAGCCGAGCCTGGGATATCCCCACAAAACGCGGGGATTATCCTAGCTGATACTGGACCGGCCCGCCACCGTCGGACCAGACGATCCGATCATTGTGGTACGAATGCGGTTGCCGAGCGGTTACGACGCGGCGGCTTTCCCGGCCCGGCAACCGCGACCGGTGCGGCACCGGGTCACCGCGTCAGCGGCTTGTACTTGATGCGGTGGGGCTGGTCGGCCTCGGCGCCCAGGCGCCGCTTGCGGTCGGCCTCATAGTCCTCGTAGTTGCCTTCCCACCAGACCACCTGGCTGTCGCCCTCGAACGCCAGGATGTGCGTCGCGATCCGGTCCAGGAACCAGCGATCGTGGCTGATCACGACGGCACAGCCGGCGAAGTCGAGGAGCGCATCCTCCAGCGCCCGCAGCGTGTCGACGTCTAGGTCGTTGGTCGGCTCGTCGAGCAGCAGGACGTTCGCCCCCGACTTCAGCATCTTGGCGAGGTGGACGCGGTTGCGTTCACCGCCGGACAACTGGCCGACCTTCTTCTGCTGGTCGCCGCCCTTGAAGTTGAAGGAGCCGACATAGGCGCGGCTCGGCATCTGGCGCTTGCCGAGTTCGATGACGTCGAGGCCGTCGGAGATTTCCTCCCAGACGGTCTTCTTGGCGTCGAGCAAATCGCGCGACTGGTCGACATAGCCGAGGATCGCGGTGTCGCCGACCCGGATGCTGCCGTCGTCCGGCGCGTCCTGGCCGGTGATCATGCGGAACAGGGTCGTCTTGCCGGCCCCGTTCGGGCCGATCACGCCGACGATCCCGCCCGGCGGCAGCTTGAACGTCAGGTCCTCGATCAGCATGCGCTCGCCGAACGCCTTCTTCAGGTGATCGGCGTCGATCACGATGTCGCCCAGGCGCGGCGGCATCGGGATGACGATCTGGGCCGAGCCCGGATCGCGGTTGCCGCTTTCCGCGACAAGCTGGTCGAAGGCCTGGACGCGCGCCTTGGACTTCGCCTGGCGGCCCTTCGGCGACTGGCGAATCCATTCCAGCTCGGAGGAGATGGTGCGCTGGCGCGCCTTTTCCTCGCGCGCCTCCTGTTCCAGGCGCTTCTGCTTCTGCTCCAGCCAGCTCGAATAGTTGCCCTCGTAGGGGATGCCGCGGCCGCGATCCAGTTCCAGGATCCAGCCGGTGACGTTGTCGAGGAAGTAGCGGTCGTGGGTGACCAGGACGACGGTGCCGGCATACTCGTTCAGGTGCCGTTCCAACCAGGCGACACTCTCGGCATCCAGATGGTTGGTCGGCTCGTCCAGCAGGAGGAGGTCGGGCTTCTGCAGCAGGAGCTTGCACAGGGCCACCCGGCGCCGTTCGCCGCCCGACAGCTTGGTGACGTCGGCATCGCTCGGCGGGCAGCGCAGCGCGTCCATGGCGATTTCGACCGTGCGCTCCAAATCCCACGCGTCGGCCGCGTCGATCTTCTCCTGAAGTTCGGCCTGTTCGCCCAGCAGCGCATCGAAATCGGCATCCGGATCGGCCATCAGGCCCGACACCTCGTTGAAGCGGTCGACCAGCGCCTTTGTGTCGGCGAGCGCGTCGAGCACGTTTTCCTGGACGTTCTTGGCGGGATCGAGTTCCGGTTCCTGCGGCAGATAGCCCACCGTCGCGCCCTTCGCCGAGAAAGCCTCCCCGGAATAGTCGGTGTCGAGGCCCGCCATGATCTTCATCAGGGTCGACTTGCCGGCCCCGTTCGGGCCGAGGACCCCGATCTTCGCCCCCGGGTAGAAGCTCAGGAAGACGTTCTCCAGGACCTTCTTGCCGCCAGGATAGATCTTGGTCAGGCCCTTCATGACGTAGACGTATTCATAGGAAGCCATCGGCGGGCGCTCCTTCGGATCGATCTCGAAAACGGCGGGTCGGATGGCCGTGGTTTTAGCCCAAGCGGCGGCCGCTCGCAAAACCAAGGAAGGCGGTCCGGTATCGGCGGTTGCGGATGGGCGCCGCGCCTGTGCATGATCGCCGCCCGGGGGCGCAGCGAAGGCATGGCAGGCCGGTTGGACGCCCCTTTTGATGCCCCCTTATCGCTGCCGGAAGCGGACGGTCGCCGGATGGCCCAGGTCGTCTTCATCAGCCACGCATCAGCGGACGAGGCGATCGCGCTCGCAACGGCGATCGCGCTTGACGCGCGCGGGCTCGAGACCTGGATCGCGGCCCGCGACATCGATCGTGCACGCGGGCGCTTCATGGACCAGGTGTCGGAGGCGATGATGAACGCCGCCGCCGTGGTGCAGGTCGTGTCGTCGAACCTGGACGACGACCCCCATGCGACGGCGGAGAGCCTGCTCGCCGTCCGCCACCGCATCCCGATCGTCGAATTCATCGTCGACCCCGCGGTCCGCCCGCGCCGGCGCGAACATGTCGCGGCACGCGCCACCCCGGTCGAGAGCCAGGCCCAGCGCCTGGCCATGCTGGTGCGCTGGGTCACCGCCGGGCGCCGGGGCGACGCGCCGGAAAACGACGAGCGCATCGCCCTGACCCTGGTCGCGC
>CAYNIS010000232.1:0-6124 GCA_964397055.1 uncultured Rhodospirillaceae bacterium
CGCTCGGCTGATAGGTGACCCGGCTGCCGCGCGCATCGAAGGCGAGGCCGACCCAGCGCCGGTCGCCGGGCGTGTACCACATGTCGACGTCGATCGACCCCTTCATGAGGTACCGGTCGGCGTCGACGCTGACCCCGTTGGCGGTCACCGTCTCACGCCCGACCCTGGAGACCGCAACCTTCTCCAGATCTCCCTTCTGGGTGTTGAGGAGCTGGGTCGCGTCCAGCATGCCCGGGTTCCAGTAGCTGGTCGGCAGGGTGTCGGCAGGCGCCTCGTAGTCGCCGCCCGACCCCGTGACCCGCAGGACGTCGCCGTCGGCGCGCGCCCGCACATCATACTCGGTGCCGTCATCGTCGGTCGTGCTGTCGAGGCGGATCAGGCGCCCGTCGCGCCACACTTCGCGGTTGCGATGCGTATAGCGGAAGACCGGGATGAAGGCGATCCGCACGACGAGGTCGATGGCGACGTCGGTCACCAGATCCGCCCCGTCATAGCTGAACCGGATGGTGTGCGTGCCCATTTCCGAGTTGCCCCGGTTGACCACGAAGTCGATGTCGTCGAGCCCGCCCATCAGCTCGCTTCGTCCGAGTCGAGGCAACGCCGTCAGAGGCAAGCCCGCGCACGCGGCCAGGATCGATCGCCGTTTTACATTCAATTTCAAGGAGTTCATGGCATTCGCCCGATTGTCGCCCGGTACCGAGAATCAAACTCACCGGCTTGGCCAACGGCTATTTCGGACCGACCTTTAGATCCGAAAACCCGATCAACCCGTGGGTGTTACGGCCGAAAGGCCGCCATTGGATCAACGCGGTTGTTGCCTTCGGGTTCGCTTGCCCTCACACCTGCCGTGCCCACCGCCAACCATCGGATCGTGCCCGCGCGCCTGCCACCTGCGCGCGATCCCGTCAGTGCCTGCCTTTGTGACCTGTCTTCAGCGACAACAAAGGGGATGACCCACCATGTCCGCAGATAACACCCCGATGATGAACCGGAGCGAGGCCTTCGAGGCTTCGGAGGATGTGCCGACCAACCCGATGACCCAGCCGACCATCGGCGACGTTATCACCACCCGCTACAGCCGCCGCTCGATCATGCGCGGCCTGCTCGGCGTCAGTGCCATCGGCACGCTGATGCAGCATTCGCCGGCCCTCGCCAGCCTCGGCGCGAAGTCGTTCGACTTCCCGGAGATCGAGCATGGCGTCGACGAGACCCACCACGTCGCCGACGGCTATTCGGCCGACGTGCTGATCCGCTGGGGCGATCCGGTGGAGCCGGGGGCACCCGCCTTCGATCCGGAAAACCAGACCGCAGAGGCGCAGTCGAAGCAGTTCGGCTACAACAACGACTACATCGGCTACGCGGCCCTGCCGTTCAATTCGGACAATGCCGACCACGGCCTGCTCTGCGTCAACCACGAATACACTAATGAAGAGGTGATGTTCCCGGGCGTTGGCGTTCAGCACAGCCGCGAAGTCGCCTTCGCCGGCATGACCAAGGACCTGGTCGACATCGAGATGGCCGCCCATGGCTGCTCGGTGATCGAGGTTCAGCGCGACGGCAACACCGGCAAGTGGGCCGTTGTGCCGAACAGCCGCTATGCCCGCCGCATCACCGCGCTTGGCACCGAAATGGCGATCTCCGGCCCGGCGGCCGGCCATGACCGCATGAAGACCTCCGCCGACCCGACCGGCATGCGCGTCATCGGCACCATCAACAACTGTGCCGGCGGCATGACCCCGTGGGGCACCTATCTTGCCGCGGAAGAGAACTTCCACGGCTATTTCTGGGGCGATGCCGAAGGGCACCCGGAAGAGGCCAACTACAAGCGCTACGGCGTGCCGTCGATGTGGTACGCGTGGGGCAAGTTCCACGACCGCTTCGACATCAACAAGGAGCCGAACGAGGCCAACCGCTTCGGGTGGGTGGTCGAGATCGACCCCTATGACCCGACCTCGACCCCGATCAAGCGCACCGCCCTCGGCCGCTTCAAGCACGAGGGGGCGGAGAGCATCATCAACAAGGACGGCCGCGTCGTCCTCTACATGGGCGACGACCAGCGCTTCGACTATCTCTACAAGTTCATCACCCACGGCCGCTACAACCCGAACGACCGGGATGCGAACCGCGACCTGCTCGACAGCGGCACGCTGTTCGTCGCCAGGTTCGGCGACGACGGCACCATGGAATGGCGCCCGCTGGTGTGGGGGACCGGCCCGCTCACCCCGGAAAACGGCTTCATGAGCCAGGCCGACGTCTTGATCGAGACCCGGCGTGCCGCCGACCTGCTCGAGGCGACCCCGATGGACCGCCCGGAGGACGTCGAGGCAAATGCGGTGACCGGCAAGGTCTACTGCATGCTGACCAACAACACCCGGCGGACCGAGGAACAGGTCGATGCGGTGAACCCCCGCGCCGACAACACCTTCGGCCACATCCTGGAGATGACGCCGCCGGACATGGACCACGGCGCCCTCACCTACGCGTGGGACATCCTGGTCAAGTGCGGCGACCCGTCGGTGGCCGAGGTCGGCGCCCAGTGGAACCCGGAAACCTCCGAAAACGGCTGGTTCGCGGCACCGGACAACTGCGCGGTCGATGCCCGCGGCCGGCTGTGGATCACCACCGACCAGGGCTCCAACTGGGCCAAGAGCGGCACCGCCGACGGCATGTGGGCGATGGAGACCGAGGGCGATCGCCGCGGCACCGGCCAGATGTTCTTCCGCGTGCCGATCGGGGCCGAGCTCTGCGGTCCGAAGTTCACGCCGGACGACCGCACCGTGTTCCTCGCCATCCAGCACCCGGCGACGGACGGCACCAAGAACTATCCGGGGTTCGAGAAGGTCTCGACCTATGAGGATCCGGCGACCCGCTGGCCGGACTTCGACGACGCGATGCCGCCGCGCCCGTCGGTCGTGGTGATCACCAAGAACGACGGCGGCCGCATCGGCTGACCCATCGTTTGAAAGGCATCTTGTTGGAGGGCGGGTCCATCGCGGGCCCGCCCTTCGCATTTGCGGCGGCCCTATTCCGGCGGCAGATGCCGGCCCAGATCCATCGCCTCGTGCAGGACCCTCAACACCTGCCAGCGCCCGGAAGGGTAACGCTGCAGGACCAACAGGTGCCGCGATCGTCCGCCGACCCGAAACATGAACAGGTCGGGTCGGCCGACACTTTCCAATGAGCGGATGGCTATCGGTTCGTCCTCCAGCCGTTCAACGGCCTGGGCGATCCGCTCGCGATAGCGGCGGGCCTGCTCGGCACCAAAGCGTTCCTTCGTCCACGTGACGATGTCGATGATGTCTTGACGGGCGGCCTGCGTGATCGCAGGGCGGCGCTGACGAGAACTCACGCCTCAGCCCTCGCTCGGTCCCTCCGATCCCTGGATGATGTCTTCGCCGAGAGTGCGAAGGTAGTCCGCCATGGCGCCGGTGCTCTCAAACTCCATGTAGCGGCCCTCCTCCAGATCGCGCAGGCCCACTTCGATCGCGGCCGCCACCTCCGGGCTGGCGACCCAGGCATCGTCGTCGGCTGCATCAGCGAGGCGCAGCCCTTCGACCATCGCCGTATCGGCATCCGGGTAACGGCCGCGCGCAACAAGATCGTCCAGCAGGGCAGCGGCTTCGTCGCTCAAGGTGATGGTCCGACTCACTGCTCCATGTCCCCGCCGCCGAACTGTTCCAGATAGTCGGCCATCGCCTCCGGGCTGTCGGCGATTTCCATCGGGGCGTCACCAAGATCGTCCTGACGGGCCGACCGGTCGGCCTCGCGCCGGCGTGCTTCCGCCTCCCGCTCCAGCGCCTTCTCCTTGGCGAGTTCGACCGAAAGCTGGCGCAAGCCCGCCGAGACCACGGCGTCGAGATCGGCATAGCCGCCGTTCTCGATCAGGCGGCGGGCGAGGGCGAGATCGTCGGGCGACAGCGTCACGATGGTCATGGCGGCCTCTTGCGGCGGGCACAGAACGAATTGTGACATATGTTCCAAAAAGTCGTCGCTGTCAGTGTGCCACGGCTTTCGCCGCTTAAGAAGCGATGCAAGAAAACGGGCGGAGGCACTGCGACCACCGCCCGTCAGAGTTTCAGGGAGTATACGTCCGCGCGAAGAGGCAGGGGTGCGTCACAGCCAGCCGCGATTGGCGCTGGCGACGACACGGGCGACATCCGCCGGGGTGATCCCGATGTCCTGGAGGTCGCGGCCGGTCATCGCCGCAAGCTCGTTCGCCTCGCGCCTGAGACGGGCACGGCGGGCGGCCCGTTCACGCAGGCTCGCGAAGCCGGCGGCAAGCCGGTCGGCGAAGCTGACGCCGGGGCGGCGGAAGGAAACCTGAGAGAAGGTCGTGGTGGTCATTGTCTTTGCTCCATCCTGGGGCGTTCGTGATGACAAGAAACTGGCGGGGAACTGGCGTCTCGACAAACGACACGTTGTCAGCCACATGATGACATAATTTCATCTTGACCGAGACCTCGACCGCGCCATGGACCACTGGCTGCCCTCCCTGAACGGCTTGCGCACCTTCGAGGCGGTCGCCCGCCACCTGAGCTTCGCCAAGGCCGCGAGCGAACTGAACGTCAGCCAGACCGCGGTCAGCCACCAGGTCAAACGGCTGGAGGAACAGCTGGGCGTCCGCCTGTTCGACCGGCACGGCCGGGCCGTGACCCTGACGCCGGCGGCCCAGACCTATCTGCCGGGCATCCGCCAGGGCTTCGACGAGTTGCGGCGGGCGACCGGGCGTTTCTTCAAGGATCAGGAAGCCGGGCACATCACCGTTTCCACCGCCGCCACCCTGGCGATCGGCTGGCTGGTGCCCAGGCTCGGCGCATTCCAGCGCCTCCATCCCGACATCACGGTTCGGCTGATGACCAGCCCAGCCCTGGTCGACTTCCGGCGGGAGGAGGTCGATCTGGGTATCCGCTACGGGCACGGGGCCTGGCCGGGGGTGACGTCCAAGCGGTTGATGAGCGACGACATCTTTCCGGTCTGCAGCCCGGGCCTGCGCGACGGCGACCCGCCGCTCCACGAGCCGGAGGACCTGGCGCGCCACACCTTCCTCCATGTGACGCATTTCCCGGAGGACTGGAACCGCTGGTTGACCGCGGCCCGTCTGCCGACGCTGGAACCGGCGCGGTCGGTCCTGTTCGACCAGGCCTACGCCGCCTTGCAGGCCGCCGCGCGCGGTCTCGGGGTCGCGATCGCGCATGGCCGCCATGCTCAACAGGAGCTGCTGTCGGGCCAGCTGGTCCGGCCCTTCCACCTTAATCTGCCGGAAAGTGCCGCCTACTATGTCGTCCACCCGCCGGAATACGGTGAGCGACCGAAGGTCCGCGCGCTCCGGGACTGGCTGATCGAAACCGCGCGGCTGGAAGGAGAGGGCGGGCTGGATTAGCCTTGCGATCGTCCGATGCCGCCAGAGCACCGGCGCGAAGAAGACCTGACGACAGATCCGACACCCATGCCAGACGACAGACCCGCCGAGCGCGGCATCTACAAGCCTCGCCCGGTTTCCGGCTTTCCCGAATGGTTGCCGGAACAGCGCCTCGCCGAACAGCGCTGGCTCGACCGCATCCGCGAGACCTTCGAGAGCTTCGGTTTCGCGTCGATCGAAACGCCGGCGGTCGAGGAGCTTGCCGTCCTCACCGCCAAGGGGGAGGTCGACAAGGAGATCTACACGATCCAGCGGCTGCATGCGGACCCGAACGAGGGCGAAGCCCGCCTTGCCCTCCATTTCGACCAGACGGTGCCGCTGGCGCGCTACGTCGCCCAGCACTTCGACAAGCTGGTGTTCCCGTTCAAGCGCTATCAGATGCAGAAGGTGTGGCGCGGCGAACGCCCGCAGGAGGGCCGCTTCCGCGAGTTCCTGCAGTGCGACATCGACGTCATCAACCAGGATGACCTGCCGCTGCACTTCGATGCGGAGATGCCGGCGATCATCCACGCGCTGCTGACCGCGCTGGAGGTCGGGCCGTTCCAGCTTCTGATCTCCAATCGCAAGGTGCTCGACGGCTATCTGCGCGGGCTCGGCCTTGCCGACCCGGTCGGCGCCATTCGCCATCTCGACAAGTTCGACAAGATCGGTGCCGACGGGGTGGTGGCCGCCGCACAACCGCTGGCCACCCGGGCCGGCGTTCGC
>CAYNIS010000233.1:0-6123 GCA_964397055.1 uncultured Rhodospirillaceae bacterium
GCTGGGCCGATGCTTGCTGGGCCGATGCTTGCTGGGCCGATGCTTGCTGGGCCGATGCTTGCTGGGCGGCGGACTGTCCGGTCTGGTTGCCAGCGCCGGCGTCGGCACTCGACGGCGAAGCGCTGCCCTTGCCGGTCTTGCCCGGCGATTGTGCCGAGGCCTCGCTGCCGTCGCCGTTCACAGGGGTGTCGCCATCGGCGACCAGTTCGCCGCCGGCCGCCCCGGTGGTGGCGTTGGTGACGCCGGCACCGCTGGTGACATTTGCCGCGGACGCGGACTCGGCAGTCGCGGCCGACTGTGCCGTGGCTGCCTGAAGGGCGGCATCCGCCGGCGTCGAGGCTTTGCCGGCGGTCGTCTCGGCCGTCTCGGTCGATCCAAGCGGCGGTTCAGTCATGGCCTGCGTCGCCTCGGCCGCGGATGACGCGTCGGCGATCTGGATCGGGTCGACGGGTGCCGTCGGCGTTTCGGCCTGGGTCAGGGTGATAAGGGCAAGGTTGCCGTCGCCCTTCGGTGTCGTGTCCGCGGCTTCGGCGTCGGCCGCAGCATCGCCGCTCTTTGCGGCGTTGGCAGACTTGTCCGTCTCGGCATCCAGCACCTGGCCGCGGTCCGTCGTGGCATTCGTTTCGGCCTGCGCCGGTCCGGTTGACGTCGACGCATCGGGCTTTTCCGCCCGGATCATGTCGTCGATCGTCCGCGGCGCATCCGCGCGCACCTCGCCATCCGCCCTGGGCTGGCTGTCGTTGCGGCGTGTGCGGGCGCGCTCGGCGGCTTCGGCCGCGTCCGCGCGCCGGCGCTGGGCCGCGGTATCGTCGGCCGACCGCGTGGCAGGTTCCCGAACCCGATCAGCCCGGCGCCCTTCGTCAGCGGCCCGCGCGTCATCCTGGGCCTTGGCACGGTTGGTCAGCAGGGCCTCGAACCCCTGGCCCCGATCGACCGTGTTGCCAACGGTCGGGCGGCGGCTCGTGGGCGCGTTCGCCGATTTGGCACCGGCTTCCTGTGTCGCGAATTGAGCTGTCTGGACCTGCATCGATCGGTTCCCTGATGGGGCCTTCCTGGGCCGGGCCTGCCTCGGTCGAGTTTGCCTGGCGATCAGTTCCCTGACGAACCTGGAGCAAACCTCATGCCAAGACTGGAAGTCGCAGTTTCCTTCGGAGATACGTTCAGGATCGAAGGCTTGCGGCGATGATGACCGTGCTTTTCCGGTGGCATGGGCAACTTGTGCCGAGCGTTTTCAGCCCCCCACACCATCGCCCCACCCTTTCGGATCCCGTTTCTGCTAGAACTTGGTGTTCAAAGCCATCGAGAGGACAGCACCCGCCGTGGGCCGGCCGGCACCGGGCATCGGGCGGCCATAGCCGGTCGGCGCCCCGATGCGCGCCTGTGCCTCTCGCTTCATGGCGTTGACCATCAGGTCGACCACGCGCTGGCGGGCATTCTGCGCGCGCTCGATCGCTCGCAGGTTGGCCTCGGCCCGTTCGTTGAGGGCGAGGCGCGCGGCCTCCAGCGCCATCTTCAGCGACGGGTCGATGGCACTCAGCGCCGACGCATCGTCCATGAGGTCGCGCAGGATCGCTTCGTAGCCGGAGTAAAGCTGGCTCTTGCGCTTCTCCAGCGCGATCGCCTCGGTCATGTCGACCGCGTCGAGGGCCTGGCTCTGGGCGTCCAGGACGTCGGCGAGTTCGGCCATCAGGTTCGACAGCGTCGCGATCCCCTCTGGCACACCCGCCGCTCCGCTTTTTGCCGTCGCATCACCGCGGCCCGCATCATTCCCGGCCGCCGGACCGGTCTCGTCCACCGCAGGATCGGCGGCCGGGTCGACGGTTGCGGCGGCGGCCGCCTTTTCAGCGGCCCGCCGGGCGGCCGCAGCCACCAGATCGGCGCGCGAGGCCGCGTGGCCGGCGGTCTCCGCAGGAGCGTCGAGATTGTTTTCGGTGGTCATCGCCGATCACCTTTCCTGTGCCTGAAGGAGGATTTCATGGACATGCTCGGCAAGGCCGATGCCGCCGGAGCGGGAGATCGCCTTGCCGTACTCGTCCATCAGCAAGCCGCGGAACACCGTCTCCCCCTGGCCGCCGCCGAACATCGGGTCGGGTTCCACCCCCTCCCACATGCTGTTCAGCATCTGGGTGATGAACACCGCCTCGAAGTCCTCCGCCGCCTTGCGGACGCGTTCCATGTCCCGGCCGCCGTCGTCGCCCGTGGTCGCCGCTTCCAGCCGCCTCATCGCGTCCCGCCCCGGATCGGCGGATTGAGTCGGCGACATGCCGCGCAGGGGCAGGCCGGTCTGGGGAAGAAGGGTCGAGGTTTCCATGGTCAGCGGTCCTTCGGAAGTCGTCGTAGCTTAACAGGTCGTTGGTTCAGCGGCCGTTCACATCACGACGATTTCGGCCTGAAGGGCGCCTGCGGCCTTGATCGCCTGCAGGATCGAGATGATGTCGCGCGGGCCCACCCCGAGCGCGTTAAGGCCGGCAACGAGGGTCTGCAGCGTCACGCCGGACGGCAGTAGTGCGATCCGGTTGTTCCCCTCCGTCACTTCGACATCCGTGCGCGGCACGACGACCGTTTCCGCATTGTCGGCGAAGGGCGGCGGCTGCGAGACCTGCGGCGTCTCGGTGATGCGGATGGTCAGGCTGCCCTGGGCGATGGCGACGGTGGAGATGCGCACCTGGTCCCCCATGACGATGACACCGGTCGACTCGCTGATGACCACGCGCGCGATCTGGTCCGGCTGGACCGTCAGCTGCTCGATCTCGGTGATCAATTCGACCATGCCGTTGTCGAATCCCGGCACCGGCGAAAGCAGCACCGTCGCGGGATCGGTCATGCGCGCCGCCGGCACGCCCAGATAGTCGTTGATCGCCTCGACGATCCGCCGCGCGGTGGTGAAATCGGGGTTGCGCAGGCTGAGGCGCACGGGCTCGGCCGCGGCCAGTTCGAACCCGATTTCCCGCTCGATGATGGCACCGTTGGAGATGCGGCCGTTGGTCGGTACGCCGACCACCACGCGCTCGGCATCGCCGCCGGCGGAAAAGCCGCCGACCTGGACCGCCCCTTGCGCCACCGCGTAGACCGCGCCATCCGCTCCCAGAAGCGGGGTGACCAGAAGCGTGCCGCCGCGCAGCGATTCGGAATCGCCCAGGGCGGCGACATCGACATCCATGCGCGTGCCCTGGCTCGCGAAAGGCTTCAGCGTCGCGGTCACCATCACCGCCGCGACGTTCTCCGTGCGCAGCGTGTCGCCGCGCACGTTCACGCCAAGCCGCTCCAGCATCGCGATCAGGCTCTGCTCGGTGAACGGCGAGTTGTTGATGCTGTCGCCGGTGCCGTCCAGGCCCACGATCAGGCCGTAGCCGACCAGGAGGTTGTCGCGCACGCCCTCGATATCGACGATGTCCTTGATCCGCGTGGGTGCGGCCGCCGCCGGCTGGAGCCCGGGAAGCAGGACGAGCGCCGGGATCAGGACCAGGAGGAGGAGGCGGCGCAGCGGTCGGAACGTCGGTCGGGGCATCTGTCGGGTCCCTGGCGGGAGACGGGCTTCAGGCATGGAGCCTCTGGTCGGCTCGATGGTTCGACGACACTAATGCGAGCGTCATGCCAGCCGGGGAACGCCTGGAAAACGCCGGATTGCGTGCAAATCGGCAGATCTGTCCCGGTTCCCGGTCCGCTATGTGCCGGGTAGGGGGCTCCCATGCGGCAACATCTGCCGCCCGCCCTTGCGCCGGCGCCGCCGCCCGTCCCCGGTTCGGCCGGGACGCGTCGGTTGGCACCCGGGTTGCTTCCACCCCCGGCAATGGCGGAAGCTGCCCTTACGCGGTGTTTCTTCGCCAGCGAGCCCATGAAGCCGGACCCCCGTTGCCAGGGGGGCCTTTGCCGAAGGACCTGATGAGATGAAGATCAACGACGTCGACCGGGCCCGCGGGGTCGGCAAGACCGAGAAGACCCGCAAGCCCAGCCAGTCGAGCGGCACCGGCTTCGCCAGCATGGTCAGCGAGATGGGCGCCCAGGAAGCGCCGGAGCAGGTGGCCGCGGCCCAGCCGATGAACGCGCTCGGCGGGTTGCTTGCGGTGCAGGAGGTCGGCGACACGCTCGAGCAGGACCGCCGCCAGAGTCGGCGTGGCAGCCAGATCCTCGACCAGCTCGACAACCTGCGCCACGAAATCCTGGAGGGTGAGGTGGCACCGCATCGGCTCGCCGCCCTGTCCCATGCGGTCGGCCAGGCCCGCGAGGAGGTGACCGATCCCCGGCTCGCCGAGGTCCTTGACGAGATCGACCTGCGCGCCCGGGTCGAGATCGCCAAGCTCGAGGCCAACAGCCTGGCACAGCCCTGGACCGCCTGACCGAACGACGACCGGCCAGGGGCGACAAGCCCTTGATCCGGCGGGCTTTCGGGTCCTCGTTAACCTTGGTCCGTCCGACGCTTGCGCCGACCGGCGTGCTCAGTATACTCCGCGCCACTTTCCCAGGGGCCGCAAGCATCCGCGCGGCTTTTCCCGGAACGAGAGGTGGGGGTCCAGGGCCGTTGTCCGCGCCAGTCTTGCCACCGGGCTATCGGCCGTCGGACGACGAGCCGTACATGAACCCGACGATGCTGGAGTTCTATCGTCAGCGGCTGATGAGCTGGCGGCACGATCTCCTGGCCGAGTCCAATGAGACCCTGCACGACCTCCAGGATGGCGGCGGCATGCAGGAGCCGGACATCGCCGACCGCGCGTCGGCGGAGACAGACCGGGCGTTGTTGCTGCGCACCCGCGACCGGGAGCGCAAGCTTCTGAACAAGATCGACGAGGCGCTGGAGCGGATTGAGGACGGCTCCTACGGCTACTGTGAGGAGACCGGGGAGCCGATCGGCGTGCGCCGGCTGGAAGCCCGGCCGATCGCCACCATGAGTGTCGAGGCGCAGGAACGACACGAGCGCATGGAGCGGACCCACCGCGAGGACTGATCGTCGGGCGCGGCCTTTCGGCCGGGTGAGGGGGAAATCAAAAAGGGCCGCAAATCGTGCGGCCCTTTCTCGTTCAGCGGCCTTCGCGCCGATGCAGGAAGGCCAAGCGTTCGAACAGGTGGACGTCCTGCTCGTTCTTGAGGAGGGCTCCGTAGAGCGGCGGGATCAGGGACTTGGCGTCGCGGTTGCGCAGGGTTTCCGGCGGCACATCCTCTGCGACCAGGAGCTTGATCCAGTCGAGCAGCTCCGACGTCGACGGCTTCTTCTTCAGACCCGGCACGTCGCGAATCTCGTAGAACAGGGTCAGCGCCTCGCGCAGCAGTTCCTGCTTCAGCGACGGATAGTGGACATGGACGATCTCTTCCATCGTCTCCTTCTCCGGGAAGCGGATGTAGTGGAAGAAGCAGCGACGCAGGAACGCGTCAGGCAGTTCCTTCTCGTTGTTGGAGGTGATGACGACGACCGGGCGGTGGTTGGCGCGCACGGTCTGGCGCGTCTCGTAGACGAAGAACTCCATGCGGTCGAGTTCGAGCAGCAGGTCGTTCGGGAACTCGATGTCCGCCTTGTCGATCTCGTCGATCAGGAGAACCGCCGGCTCGTCCTGCTCGAACGCTTCCCAGAGCTTGCCGCGCACGATGTAGTTGGCGATGTCGTGCACCCGCGGGTCGCCCAGCTGGCCGTCGCGCAGGCGCTTGACCGCGTCATACTCGTAGAGGCCGTGCTGCGCCTTGGTCGTGGATTTGATGTGCCATTCGATCAGGGACTTGTCGAGCGCGCCCGCGATCTCGTGCGCCAGCACGGTCTTGCCGGTGCCCGGCTCGCCCTTGATCAGGAGCGGCCGCTGGAGCGTGATCGCCGCGTTGACCGCGACCTTCAGATCGTCGGTTGCGACGTAGCTCTGGGTGCCTTCGAAACGCATGAGAACTCCTCAGTATCGCTGGCGGCCGGCATCGGCGATCGGTGCTCGCCCGTTCTTCGACCTCATTTCGCGGGTGATGGCGCGGAGCTTAGCGCGCGAGGCTTCGCCCGGTTAAGGGGAAAAGGCGCATCGCCGCTGACAATGGCGGGCGATCTCAGCCCAGCGCCTCGGTCAGGGTCGCTTCCATGGCGGCCAGCGCCTCCCCGGCCTTCGCACCGTCCGGGCCGCCGGCCTGGGCCATGTCCGGCCGCCCGCCGCCACC
>CAYNIS010000234.1:0-6062 GCA_964397055.1 uncultured Rhodospirillaceae bacterium
GCCGCATCGCCGGATCAGCGCCTATGCCGCCTGCGACGGCCGCTTCCTGGCGGTCTGGGGCGACCGCATGATGGCGGTTTACGGCTACAGCCCGGTCCGGTCCCAGACCGGGGCGGACGAGTGGCGGCTGTCCCGGCCGGAGGTTGTGGCCGACCTCGGCCGCGGGCTGGAGATCGTCCCGGTCTGTGCCCCGGGTCCGCTGTTCGGCCCCTCGCGGCCCAATCACGGTGCGTATTTCGTGCGGGGCGAGCGGGTCTATGCCCCGACCGCCGAGGGCTTCCTGCCCGTCCGCGGGGCGGAGGCCGATCTCGCCATCGGGCTGGCCCGCGGCGAGCTCGCGCTGGAACGGGCCGGCATGCGCGTCGTGCCGGCACGCGGGGTCCAGCCCATCCGCTTCGAGCTGCGCGGACCGGACGGCCGCTGGCAGCCGCTCGACTGGCGGCGCGGCATGCTCGGCGTCGACCGGGTCCAGCACCTGATCGAGGAGGCCGGCACGATCTGGGCCGGCACCGCCGCGGGGTTCCGCCCGCTTGGGCTTGACGACAGCGGCTTCGATCCCGATCGCCGGGCGCCGCTACTCGGCCTCGGAGCCGCGGCGGAGGACGAGCGGGCTTGTGTGATCACCGATGCGACAGCGGAGGCCGGCACGCTGACCTGGCGCTGCAACTTCGACAGCGCGCGGGTGTACCGGCGCCCGCTTCGGCCGGAAGCGCCGGGCGAGGGATCGACGGTGACCGAGGTCGCGCGCGATCCGTTCGCCGACCGCCAGCTGCTGCGGCCCGAGCCCAGGGCACCCTGGTCCTGGCGCGTGTCCGGTGCCGCCGGCGGCCGCGGCGCCGGGTCGGCGGAGATCGAGTTTCGCGGCGAACCGGTCCGGCTCAGCGGTGGGCGGTTCGACTTCGACACCATCCAGTCGATCGCCGCGGTCGCCCCGGGCCGGGTCGAGCTGGTGACCCAGTCCGCCGGCTGGTTCCGGATGGCGGCGGGCAGTGCCGCCCTCGGCAGCATGGTCCGGCCCGCCGCCCTCGACCCGTCGCTCGACGCGACGAACGTGCGTTCGGTCGAGGCCGCGCGGGTCGACGACGGGACGGCGCTTTGCCTCGGCCTAGGGTCCGGGCGCACGGCGACCGTCGACCTCGACGGCAATCTCGCCGGGGAGGCGGATCAGTGCGCCGAGCACCTGGGGGAGGACGGCATCTGGCGGATTGCCCGGGACCGCCGCGGTACGGTCCGGTTCGACGCCCCGTCGCGCCGCGCCCAGGTACCGGTGCGGCAGATTGTCGGCGGTCGCTTCACGGATGCCATCGCAACCGGCCTGCCGATCGTCCACACCGGCCCGGATGGTACTGTCGAGCATCTGGTGCCCACGGAAGCCGGCATTCTTGCCCTTGACCGGGCGGGCGAGACCCGCGGCATCTACCCGGCGACAGGGTTCGATCAGGATACCGCGACCGTGCTGGCGGTGGACGGCGAGGGCAACGCGCTGCGCCTGGTCGGCAACAGCCTCGTCCCGCTGGAGGAGGGCCGCAGTGCCGCCCTCGACCTCCTGGCAGCCGTGCCCGCCGACGGGCGCCTGATCGCCATCGACCGTGGTGCCGACAACTGGTGGCGGCTGACCTGGCAACGCGGCGGCGGCGCCGGCACCCCGGCGGAAACGCAGGTCAGCTTCCTCGACATCGCGACCGGCAACCCGTTTCGTGCCGCGCGCCCCCTCGATATCTCGAGCTGGCCGGTTTTCCAGCAGAACCGCGCCGCCTGGGGGGACCCCAGCCCGCTCCTGGAACTGTCCGCCAGTCGTGACGGTATTGCGCTCATCGCCGATGATGGCCGCCGCCGTGTGATCGCGGCACCCGGGACCTTGAACCCGACGGCGACCGTGACGGCGGGGACGGCGGTCTACGTGCTGGAGCCCGGATCGCTCTGGCGGGTCGATCTCGAAACCGGCCTCAAGGGCCTGTTCGGCGGCTGAAGCCGGTTTCCCGGCTGATCCGGCCGGCGTAATGTCGGCGGCCTCCCCGACCCGCCGCCGACGAAGGGCTCGCCCGCCTCGTGGACCGTCGCTGGATCATTCTCGCCGTTTTGTTTCTTCTGCGCGTTGCCGTCGGTCTCCAGTTCCAGGCGATCGGCGCTCTGGAAGGCCCGCTGGTGGCGGCGTTCGGCCTGGATGGCGCCGGGTTCGGCGCCCTGGTCGGCAGCTTCATGATCCCGGGCGTGGTGATGGCGCTGGTCGCCGGTCACCTGGCAGCCCGGATCGGGGACAAGCCGGCCGTCCTGATCGGCCTGTGCCTGATGGCGGTGACCGGTCTCGCCGCCAGCCAGATCGACGCCTATCCGGTCCAGGTCGCCCTGCGCGCGCTCAGCGGCACCGGTGCGGTCATGGTCTTCGTCGTCTCCACCAAGATGACCGTCGACTGGTTCATCAACCGCGAGCTCACCCTGGCGCTCGCCGTGTCGATCTCTGGCCAGCCGGTGGGCATGGGCACCGCCCTTGCCACGATCCCGGCGATCGCCGCCGGCTACGGCTGGCAGGTCGGGGTCGCCGTACCGGGTGCCTTCGCGGCCGTGGCGGCGGTGCTGCTGGCGGTGATCTACCGCACCCCGGACGACGCGCTCCCGCCCAGCCGCACGGTCACCCCGTTCACGCGGGAGGAGATCATCCTGGTGACGGCGGCCGGCATCCTGATGGGGTTCTATGTCGGACCCTACCTCGCGATGCTGAGCTTCACCCCCGGCTATCTGAAGGGGGCCGGCATGGACGGGCTGCTGGTCGACCAGTTGATGACGTTGCAGGGGCTGTCGCCGATTGTGGCAATGCCGCTCGGCGGCTGGATCGCCGCCCGGTTCGGCGCCCCGAACACCGTCATCACCGTCGGCATCGCCCTGTGGGCCGGGGCGCTCATGCTGATCGGCTGGAGCGGTGTCCTCGGCCTCACGGCGGCGATGCTGGTGCCGGCGTTGGTGGCGATGTCGATCATGGGTCCGACGCCGCAAGGCTCGATCCAGGCGCTGCCGGCGGAAGCGCTGAGGCCGGAAACCAGGGCGCGCGGCATGGGCCTGTTCCTCACCTTCTTCTACGGCGCGGCGTTCGTCATGCCGACCCTTGCCGGCTGGAGCCGGGACGCCACCGGCTGGGAGGCCGCCCCGGTGGTGACCTCCGCCAGCCTCAGCTTCGCCGGTATCCTGACCCTCGGCCTGTTTCGGCTGCTCCAGGCGCGCCTCAAGCCGGCCGCGGCCTGAGGTTGCCGGCCCCCAGCGGGTGAGCATTGCCGCCGGCTATTCCTCGAGCCGGGCGACGACCTGTCCTTCCTCGACCATGTCGCCTTCCGCCACCAGGATCTCGGTCACGGTGCCGCCGGTCTCGCTCGCCACCGGGATCTCCATCTTCATGGATTCGAGGATGACGATCGGGTCGTCTGCGTCCACGGCTTCCCCGACCGCGGCTTCGATCTTCCAAACCTTGCCCGCGATCTCGGATGCGACGTCGATGACTGCCATGGTCGGGACCCTCCGTTCTTGCCGTCTTTGATTTCGTTCGTGACAGCGATCTACCCGATCCGCCGCGCCTCCGGAAGTGCCGCCCGCTTGCCGCCTCGGCGCTCGGCGTATTAGCGTCAGCGCCAGTAAAGAACGAGAAAGCGTTTTCAGGGAGGGGGTTGCCGCTCAGGCTCCGGCGGCGACCCGAAGGGACAGGACAGCATGACCGCACAGGCGGAGGCAGTGGCCGATCGGCTGCCGGCGGCGGTGCGCCGGCATCTGGGACAACCCGGCGACATCCGTGACCTGAAGCGCCTGACGGCCGGCGCCACCAAGGCGACCTGGTCGTTCGTCGCGCGCGTCGGCGACCGGGACATGGACCTGGTGATGCAGCAGTCCGTACCGCAGGTGCGAGTCCCGGGAGGCGCACCGACCTTCCCGCGCCTGTCGGGCGACGAGGACGCCCGGCTGATGATCGCCGCCGACGCCGCCGGGGTCCCGGTGCCGCCGGTGCGCTTCATCCTCGACGAGGCGGATGGCCTCGACACCGGCTGGGTGATGGACTTCGTCGCCGGCGAAACCCTCGGACGGCGGATCAACACCGCTGATGCCTATGCCGATGCGCGCCGCAACCTCGCCGCTGAATGCGGTGCGGCCCTCGCGCGGATCCATGCGATCGATCCCGCCCCGTTCGACTTCCTGGTCGACCACACGCCGGCGGTCTGCCTTGCCGTCTATCGCGCGGTGGTCGACCGGTCCGGCCTGGTCACCCCAGCCCTCGAACTCGGCCTCAAGTGGGCGGAAGCGCACCTGCCGCGCGATGCCCGCACGACGCTTTGCCATGGCGATTTCCGCAACGGCAACCTGATTGTCGATCAGGGCGGGCTTGCCGCCATCCTGGACTGGGAGATCGCCCATCTGGGCGACCCGATGAGCGATCTGGGCTGGATTTGCGTCAACACCTGGCGCTTCGGCGGGGCGGAACCGGTCGGCGGGTTCGGCGCCCGGGAGGACATGTTCCGCGCCTATGAGGCAGCCGGCGGCGGGGCCGTCGACCCGGACCACGTCCTGTTCTGGGAGATCTTCGGCAGCGTCAAATGGGCGATCATGTGCCTGAAGCGGATCCGCGCATCCCTCGACGCAGGCGAGCGCCATATCGAGGCGGCGGCGATCGGCCGCCGGATCGAGGAGCCGCTCTACGACTTCGTCAGGCTGATCGCCTGACCCCCGGGTTTCATTCGCCGACGATCGGAGATCACCAGCATGCGTGTGTTTCAGATGACCGACGGCTGGGGCATCGATGCCCTGAAGCCGGCCGAGCGGCCGGAACCGACGCCGGGCTCCGGCGAGGTTGCGGTGGCGATCGAGGCCGCCTCCCTAAACTACCGCGATCTCCTCACCGTCAACGGCAAGGGGTCCGCCAAGCCGACCCTGCCGCTGGTGCCGTTCTCCGACGGCGCCGGCAAGGTGGTGGCCGTCGGTGCCGGGGTTTCCCGGGTCGCTTTGGGCGATCTGGTCTGCCCGATGTTCTTTCAGGGCTGGGTCGACGGCCCGCCGACGGCGGAAAAGCGCGCCTCGCCGCTGGGCGGGCCGCTCGACGGGGTGTTGCAGCCGGTCATCGTGCTCAATGCCGAGGGTGTTTCGCGCGCGCCCGCCCAGTTCTCTCCGCTCGAAGCCGCGACCCTGCCTTGTGCCGGCCTGACGGCGTGGCGCGCGGTGGTCGAGGAAGGGGCGATCGGTGCCGGCGACACGGTGCTTGTCGAGGGCACCGGCGGGGTGTCGATCTTCGCCCTCCAGTTCGCGAAGATGCGGGGTGCGACGGTGATCGTGACATCCTCGAGCGATGACAAGCTGGCGCGCGCCAGGGAACTCGGGGCCGATCACCTGATCAACTACATGACCACCGACCGCTGGGATAAGGAGGTGTTGTCGATCACCGGCGGCCGGGGGGTCGACCTGGTGGTCGAGGTCGGCGGCCAGGGCACCATCAACAAGGCGATCACGGCGTGTCGGGTCGGCGGTCGGATCGTGGTCATCGGCGTGCTGTCCGGCTTTGCCGAAACCATCGCGCTGCCGTCCCTGTTTTCCAAGAACCTCACGATGACCGGCATTTCAGTCGGCAGCCGCGCCCAGTTCGAGGCGATGACGGCGGCGATCGAGGCGGCGGGCATGCACCCGGTCATCGATCAGGTGTTCCCGGTCGAGGAGGTCGGCCAGGCGCTGCGGCACATGGAAAGCCAGACCCATTTCGGCAAGCTCTGCCTTGCCTTCTGACGACCCCGCCCTTGCGCGGCTGACGGCTTGCGCGACCCCGTCCCCGCCCTGTATCAGAACGCTCCGTATGAGAATGCTCCGACCGGGCAATCGTTGTGGGCTGGCCTCCAGGTTCTTGTTGGGAGATGTATGGGATGAGCGACGCGGTGAGCGCGGACGGGAAGCGTGAGCGGCATTTCGGGCCACGCGCGGTCGCGATCAGCTTTCTGATCGGCCTGGTCGTCGCCGTCCTGTTGTGGCGGGTGGACGTCACGGCGGAAGGGCGCTTCGTCCTGGCGCCGGGTGCCCAGGTGGTGCGTGCCGTCTCCACCGCC
>CAYNIS010000235.1:0-1632 GCA_964397055.1 uncultured Rhodospirillaceae bacterium
GGCGGCCGAGACTGCCCATGGCCTGCCGCGGGGCCTCTTGAAGGCCATTGGCTGGGTCGAGAGCCGCCACCGGCCGTTCGCCATCCAGGCCGGCGGCAAGAGCTACTACCCCGACTCAAGGCAGGCTGCGGCGGCGATCATTCGGGACCTGAAGTCGAACGGCCATCGTTTCATCGATGTCGGCTGCGTGCAGATCAACCTCGCCTATCATGGCGACCGGATCGGCCTCGACGCATTGCTCGACGCGGAGGCGAATGCGCGCTACGGCGCCGGCTTCCTCAAGGGACTTTACCGGCGCGAGCGCAGCTGGCGACGGGCGGTGGCGCGGTATCATGCCAGCGACCGGCGCGCCCAGAGCCGTTATCTCGCGGCTGTCGGAAGCCGCCTGCGCAGCCAGGGCCAGTCCATTGTCGGATTTGGCTCAAGCTTCGGTGCCGGAACCTCGCCGGCGCTTCAGGCGCTGCTCCTGCTCAACCGTCGAAATGCCGACGGGGGGACGCAGCGGCGTGACCGCTCCAGTCTCCTCTCCTCAATCTACGGCGGCAGGCATCGGGCCGCCGAAACCGAACAGGCTGACGCGGACACCGACCGTTGAGCCTTGGTTTGGCGCTTTGGCCCGAAATCCTGGCCGCGGCCCTTGTCGGTGTCGTCGCCGCCTGGATCGCGAACCTCGCGGCGGCCAGGTTCTCCGCTGTTCATGAGGAGGGGCTCGCCGGCCTCTTCGCGGGGCCGGAACGGCCCGATCTGACGCCTTTCATCGGCCTCGCCCGGACCCGCACCGATCACCGGGCGACACTCGCCGAGGCTGCTGGTCTGATAGTCCCGATCGCTATGGTCGTGAGGTTTTCGACCGACCTGCCCTTCGACTGGCCGGTTCTGGTCGCGGTCGGCGCAACCATCCTGGTCCTGGTCGCGGTAACCGTTGACGCAGCGAACCGCATCCTGCCCGATTTCGCGACCCAGCCGCTGGCCTTCATCGGGTTGATCGCGGCGGCCTCGGGCACCGGGCTGATCGAGCCGCTGCCCGCGACCCCGGCGAGCGCGGCTTTGCATCCCGCCGCCCTGTCGATCTTCGGCCTGTATCTCGGCCATTTCCTGGTCGCCGCGGCCCGGCGTACCGCCTTCATCCTTTTCGGGCACACCACGCTCGGCCGGGGCGACGGCAAGCTGATGGCCGCCGCCGGGGCCGTGCTCGGCCCGTTCGTCCTGGTCGACATATTCGTCGGCGCGACCGTCCTGCTGGCGCTCGACGATAGGCTCCGGCGTCGTGGCACGGACGATTCCGAACGTGCCTTCGGCCCCTATCTCGGGCTTGCCATCTGGACGGTGATGCTCCTCGACCTGCCGCTTCTGAAGCTGGCAATCCCCTCGGCCCCGATCTGACGACGCCCCTCGAAGAACCGGGGGGCGCCGCAGACCCGGAGGTCAGATGACGGCCGCCGCCGCCTTCAGCTTGGAGATGTCGTCGGCGGCGAAGCCCCAGTCGGCCAGCACCTCGTCGGTGTGCTGGCCGGGGGTCGCCGGGCCGCGCATCACCTCGCCCGGCGTGCGCGAGAAGCGGGGTGCCGGAGCGGGCTGCATCACCCCCTCGACCTCGACTCGGGGGAGCCCCAGCCACGCCGCGAGCGCGTC
>CAYNIS010000235.1:1642-6043 GCA_964397055.1 uncultured Rhodospirillaceae bacterium
CCCTCGACCTCGACGAAGGTCCCGCGCGCCCGGTTGTGCGGGTGTTGCGGCGCTTCAGTCATGGTCAGGACCGGCGCGAAGCAGACGTCCGAGCCCTCCATGACCTCGCACCATTCCTCCCGCGTCTTGGTCAGGAACTTCTCGGTGAACTTCTCCTTCAGGATCGGCCAGCCGGCGCGGTCGTGCTGGGCCGGCAGGTACTCCCCCTCCAGGCCGAGCAGCTTCAGGAGCAGCGCATAGAACTTCTCCTCGATCGAGCCGATGGAGATGTGGTTGCCGCATTTGCATTCGTAGACGCCGTACCAGGGTGCTCCGCTGTCGAGGATGTTGGAGCCGCGATCGTCGGTCCAACGGCCGGCCGCATACATGCCGTAGATTGAGGTCATCAGCGAGGACGCGCCATCGGTCATTGCGGTGTCGACGACCTGGCCCTCGCCCGACTTGTGTGCCTCCAGGAGCGCGCAGACGACGCCGAACGCGTGATAGAGCGCGCCGCCGCCGAAATCGCCGACCAGGTTGAGCGGCGGCACCGGCGGGCCGTCCTTCGAGCCGATGGAGTGTAGCGCCCCGGTGAGCGAGATGTAGTTGATGTCGTGGCCGGCGGCGGCATGGACGGTGCCGTGCTGGCCCCAGCCGGTCATCCGTCCATAGACCAGGCGCCGGTTGCGCGCGTGGCAGACATCCGGGCCGATGCCGAGACGTTCGGTAACGCCCGGACGGAACCCTTCGATCAGGATGTCGGCCTGGTCGATCAGCTTCAGGACCGTCTCGACACCCTCCGGCTTCTTGAGGTCGACCGCGACCGACCGGCGATTCCGGTTGAGGAGCTGGAACTTCTGCTCGAGCGGGGTGCCGAGGCCGGCATCGGCGGTACGGTCGACCCGGACCACGTCGGCCCCCATGTCGGCTAGCAGCATGCAGCAGAACGGCCCCGGGCCGATGCCCGCCAGCTCCACGACCTTGACGCCTTCAAGCGGTCCCATCCGTTTGTCTCCTCCCGTTTCGACAATCTTCGTCTGACATCTGTTGGCTTGCGCGGTTGTCAGACTAGATCACCAGCCGGGCCGCCCTCAAAAGAAACTCGAAGCGGCCGATCGGTTGCGATCGGGCGGCGCAGCGATTGAACCACCCGCGAGAGCCCGGTTAAGTTCCATATCGGAACTTGAATTCCACTCTGGTGGTAAGGACAAGCGGCAAACGGCCTCTGGCGGGGCCCGCCGCCAGCAAGGAGGAGGAAACCCATGCCCCTGCCCGCAATGTTCGAGGGCCGCCTGTCGCTGCCCCTGATCGGCGCCCCGCAATTCATCGTCTCCGGCCCGGAACTGGTCATCGCCCAGTGCAAGGCCGGCGTGGTCGGCACGTTCCCGTCGCTGAACGCCCGGCCGATCGAACAACTGGACGAATGGCTGACCCGGATGAAGGCGGAACTCGCCGACTACAAGGCCGCCAATCCGCATCTGCCGGTCGCCCCGTTCGGCGTCAACCTGATCGTCCACCGCTCCAACTCCCGCCTCGAAGAGGACCTGGAGCTGGTGGTCAAGCATCAGGTCGAATTCATCATCACCTCGGTCGGTGCCCCGACGGAGATCGTGAAGGCGGTCCACGGCTATGGCGGCATCGTCTTCCACGACGTCACCAACATCCGTCACGCCAAGAAGGCGCTGTCGACCGGGGTCGACGGCCTGATCCTGGTCTGCGCCGGTGCCGGCGGCCACGCCGGCACGCTGAGCCCGTTCGCCCTCGTTCCGGAAATCCGCGAGATGTATGACGGCCCGGTCGTGCTGTCGGGGTCGATGTCGTCCGGCCAGGCCGTGCGGGCCGCGGTCGTCCTAGGCGCCGACATGGGCTACATGGGCACCCGCTTCATCGCGACCCAGGAAGCGAACGCGGTCCAGGGCTACAAGGACATGCTGGTCGACTACGCCGCGTCCGACATCGTCTACACGCCCGCCTTCACCGGCATTCCCGGCAACTACCTGCGCCCCTCGATCGTCGCCGCCGGCCTCGACCCGGACAACATCGAGGGCGGCAAGGACGCCCCGGACATGGACCTCTCCAACCGGGACAAGACCAAGCCGAAGCGCTGGATGTACATCTGTGGGGCCGGCCAGGGCCTCGGCACAATCCACGACATTCCGGCGACCGGCGACCTGATCGCCCGGCTCGCCCGCGAATACCAGGAAGCGTGCGGTCTTCAGGCCTTGCCGGCCACCGCCCCGGCGGCTGTCGCCGCGGAGTAGGACTGCCCGCGCTGCACAAAACCGCGTGAATGGGGTAAGAGGGCGATCCCGATCTCGGGATCGCCCTTTTCGTGTCTTTCCCCAGGAGCCCGCCATGAAGCGCCGCCCGCTCGGCCGCACCGGCCTGACCGTGTCTGAAATCTGCCTCGGCACAATGACCTGGGGCTCCCAGAACACGGAAGCCGAGGGCCACGCCCAGATGGACTATGCGCTCGACCAGGACATCGACTTCTTCGACACGGCGGAGATGTATGCGGTACCGCCGAATGCCGAGCGCTATGGCAAGACCGAGGAGATCATCGGGACCTGGTTCGCCGCCCGGAAGAACCGCGACAAGATCGTGCTGGCGACCAAGGTCAACGGCCGAACCACGGCGGACTATGTCCGTGGCGGCAACGCCAGGCTCGACCGCGCCAACATCCTGGCCGCGATCGACACCAGCCTGAAGCGCCTGCAGACCGACTATGTCGATCTCTACCAGCTGCATTGGCCGGACCGCCCGACCAACTATTTCGGCAAGCTGGGCTACGTCCACGAGGACGACCCAGGTGCTACCCCCTTCGAGGAAACGTTGGAGGCCCTCGACGCCATCGTGAAGGCCGGCAAGGTCCGCTTCGTCGGCATCTCCAACGAAACTCCCTGGGGCATGATGCGCTACCTGCACCTTGCGGAGACCCGCGGCTGGCCGCGCATGGCGACGATCCAGAACCCCTACAACTTCCTCAACCGCACCTTCGAGGTGGGCCTGGCGGAGGCGGCGATCCGCGAGCAGTGCGGCCTTCTCGCCTATGCCCCGCTGGCGGCCGGGACCCTCACCGGCAAGTATCTCGACGGCGCGATGCCGGCCGGCAGCCGGCGCACGCTGGACGGCCGCGGCTCGCGCTACGACAAGCCGATGGCCGATACCGCCGTGCGCCGCTACCTCGCGATCGCCGAGAAGCACGGCCTCGACCCCGCGCAGATGGCGATCGCCTTCTGCTTGGCCCAGCCGTTCATGACGGCCCCCATCATCGGGGCGACCAGCATGGACCAGCTGAAAACCGATATCGGGGCGAAGGACATCACGCTGTCGGCGGAAGTCCTGGAGGAGATCGACACGGTCCACCGCGACATCCCCAACCCCTGCCCCTGACACCATCGATGCGCTTGTTCGTCGGCCTCGCCCTGCCTGAAGACGTCCGCGACCGGCTGGAAGCACTGGCCGGCGGCGTTCCGGGCGCCCGCTGGGTGCCCTGGGAGGCCATGCATCTGACCCTGCGCTTCATCGGCGAGGTCGGCCGCCATGAGGCCGAGGACATCGACGAAGCCCTCGCCGACATCAGGGCGCCGGCCTTCGACCTCGAGCTATCCGGCCTCGGTGTCTTCACCCAGGGGCGGCACGCGCGGGCGCTGTGGGCGGGGGTCGACCGGCAACCGTCGCTCGACCACCTGCAGCAGAAGGTCGAAACCGCGATCAACCGCACCGGCCAGCCGCCGGAAAGCCGCAAGTTCAAGCCCCATGTCACGCTCGCCCGGCTGTCCGGGCCGGCATCGGACCGCCTGAAGGTCTTTGTCGAGCGGCATGGGCTGTTCCGGGCCGAACCGTTCGCGATCGACCACTTCGTCCTGTTCGAGAGCCATCTCGGTACCGGCCACGCCCACTACGAGGCCCTTGCGGAATACCCGCTCGGCCCGCTTTGATTCGCGTCCGGGGACGACCATGGCGGGAAGCGGATCATGATCAGTTGGGGTCAGCGCTGGGGGCCGCTGGTAGAGCCCTGCGAGTGGCATCCGGAGATCGGCGTCGCCCTCGACTTCTTCCACACCCACAACTGGGGCGGGCTGCAGACCCTGGCCCAGCGACAGTCGGTCGACGGGGCGGTCCAGCTGATCGAGGCGTTGGGCGCCCGCACCCTTCTGGACGAGGATATCGGCGCGACCCCGGCGACCACGGTGATGGACAGCGTGATCGGCGGCGTCATCACCGCCTGGGCGTGGCGCCACTTGCCGTCCGACCGCCGGCACGACGTGCCGGCGATGCCGGCCGCGCCGTTCATCGAGGAACTGGCCCGCGCGCGCCGCTACCTCGCGCGGGCGGTGGCCGCCGACCGGGACAATGGAGTGGCCTACGGCTATCTGGCGCGGATCGCGGCCGCCCAGTCCGACCTGACCCTCCTCGAAG
>CAYNIS010000236.1:0-6014 GCA_964397055.1 uncultured Rhodospirillaceae bacterium
TGCGGATTGGCCATCGCCTCGATCGGCATCGCGCGGCCCGCGGTCCGCTCTTCCTCCTCGACCGTCACTTGTCTGGGGCCTCCTTGAACGACGCCGCGGGATCGGGCGGCGGCAATGGACAGGATGGCAGGCGGCGTGCCAGCCTAGACGCCATTCCCTAACGCTATGGAAACCGACAACGGAGGCTGGGTGATGGCGCGGATTCTGGTGATCAACCCCAACTCGACCGAGGCCGTGACCGAGGCCATGGACCGTGCGCTCGACCCGTTGCGCCTGACGCCGTCGGTCACCATCGACTGTGTCACGATGCATGACGGCCCGCCGGGGGTCGAAACCCAGGCGCATGTCGACGACGTCACCCGCCGCATGCTGCCCCTGGTCGCGGCGGAGGAGGCGACGACCGACGCCTTCGTCATTGCCTGCTTCTCCGACCCCGGCATCCATGCGGTACGCGAGGCCTCGACGACACCGGTCTTCGGCATCGCCGAATGCGCCTACAACACCGCCTTGAGCCTCGGCGACCGGTTCGGGGTGATGGCGATCCTCGACCGCTCGATCCCGCGCCACATGCGCTTTCTGAAGGGCCTCGGCCTTGCCGAGCGTCTGGCCGGCGAGCGGGCACTCGGCCTGTCGGTGGTCGAGCTCTCGGACGAGGGCAAGACCTATCACCGCATGGTTGATGTGGCCGAGGCCCTGCGCGACCAGGACGGCGCGAAGGCAATCATCATGGGCTGTGCCGGCATGGCGAAGTATCGGGAGCGCCTGCAGGATGACATCGGTATCGCGGTCATCGACCCGACCCAGGCGGCGACCGCGACGGCATTGATGGCGATCGCCGTCGGCTACCGCCCGAAGGCCAAGGTCGCCCTCGCCGCGGAGTGAGGCTTCAGGGCTTGAGGACGGCGAGCGAGAGCGGCTCCGGGAAACCGTCCACCCGGCAGGTCTCGCGCAGCTCCCGGGTCGCGCAGTAGCCCTGATCGCAGGCGAGGCGATAGGTGCTGGCCAGCGCAAGGGCTCGGGTCCCCTCGACCTTGTTGTGCTTCTCGAGCTTGGCGGCGAGGTTGACGGGGTCGCCGATCACCGAGAACTCGAGCCGCTCGTCGTGGCCCAATGCGCCGATCAGGCAGTTGCCGTGGGTGACCGCCGCCCCGATCTCCGGATCGACCAGCCCGGCGGCCCGGCGATCGGCGCGCCAGTCCTCGATCGCGGCCATCACCTCGTCGACCAGGGCGAGGGCATCGGCGGCATAGGTCTCCGACGGGTAGATCGAGCCCAGCGTCAACATGATGCCGTCGCCCATGAACTTGTCGATGTAGCCGCCGTAACGGCGCACGATCGGCACGACGATGCCCTGATACTCGCCGAGCAACCGCAGGAGTTCGACCGGTGAGAGGGTCTTTGAGATGCGGGTGAAGCCGCGCAGGTCGAACATCACGACCGCGACCTCCCGCACCTCCGCCTCGCCGGCGACAAGCGGGGTTTCGGAGAGCGCGATCCGGTCGGCTAGGCGCGGGTCTATGAAGCGGGCGAGCTCATGGCGGGCATCGGCGGCCGCAACCGCGTTGATCATGAGATTGCGTGCCCGCACCACGGCCACATAGAGCACCATCGTCACCACGACGATCGCGATGATCTTGTCGATCTCCGCCCCCACCAGGATGCGGGAGGAGGTGATGTATTCGATGTAGTCGCGCGTCACCCAGGCCTGGATCTGGCCGGTCGAATGGTAGAGCGCATAGGCCAGCATGCCGAACCAGCCGACCGCCGCGGTACCGCCGGCGAACAGGATCCAGATCGGCTCGAAGCGGAGCGCGCGAAGGGCGATGATGATGAAGACGTAGAACAGCGTCGGCGCCTTCAGATAGAAGCTCGGCGGCTGCTCGTACTGCAGATGGAAGCTCCAGATCAGCCCCATCAGGACGGCGATGTCGACGACCAGCGAAACGCCGAGGGTGATCGCGGACAACCGGTCACGCACCGCCAGCCACAGGCGCATGCCGACGACGACCGCGTAGATCGACAGAACCAGCGGCACCGGCTGGAACGGAACATCCAGCATGTAGGCGCGCGGGCTCAGCGCGTAGAGCGTGCCGAACAAGGCGATGGCGGCGACTTGGGCGAGGCCGATCAGGATTTCCGCGTTGTACTGCTGCGCCTCGATCGCGTGGCGTACGCGATCGGGCATGACCGCCGGGGCCGGCTCCCCGAAGATGAAGCGGGTGACCCGCCCCGCGGCATCGGTCGCCTGGATCCGTCCCACGCCCAGGCTGCGCGGCAGGGTCCGGGTGATCGACGTGGCGGGGCCGGCCGGCAGGGTCATCAATGGTCGTCCAGGAAGGATCCGAGGGCGGCGTTGAAGGCGTCCGCCTGCTCGATGTTGAGAAGGTGCGAGGCGTTCTCCAGCACCATCAGGCGGGAGCCGGAAATGCGCGCGTGAATGAGCTCCGAGCTTTCGACCGGGGTGCCCTGATCCTGGCGCCCGACAATGACGAAGGTCGGCGTCCGGATCGCCGGCAGGAGATCGGCGAAGGCCAGCGTCTTCAGCGTCTGCCGGCAGTGGAGATAGCCGTCGAGCGGGGTTGCCAGGATCATCTGCCGCACCTGCTCGACCGCGGCTGGGTCGGTTTCAAGAAACGGATCGGTGAACCAGCGCTTCAGCGTCGCCTCGACCACCGCTTCGAGGCCGCCGGCCTTCGCCTGTTCGGCCATCGGGTCGGGGGCATCGGCGTTCGCGGCATCGCTGCGGGTCGCGCACAGCGAAAGCGAAAGCAGCCGGTCGGCATGCTTCAGACCCACTTGCTGGCCGATCATGCCGCCGATGGACAGGCCCACGAAATGGCTCCGGGCGATACCCAGGTGGTCCCACAGAGCCACGATGTCGCCGGCCAGATCGGTGAACGCATAAGGCGGCGGCGGGACCGCCGAGGCGCCATGGCCGCGCATGTCGTAGCGCAGCACCCGGTAGCGATCGGCCAGGGCCGGCATCTGCGGCTCCCACATCGCCATCGACGCGGCGAGCGAATGGCTCAGCGTCACGACCGGGGCCGTTTCCGGGCCGGTCAGTTGATAGGCGATGTCGATCCCGTTGACGCTGGCTCTGTCCATCAGTCCGCCCTCCCCTCTCGTTGATCGGCGGCGGCATTGCCGGGTCCGGTGCTCAGGCTTCCGGCGGTGCCGCGTCGGCAAGTGCCTGCGCCGGCGGCTTGCCCTTGATCTTCTTGTAGACGACCGGCAGCAGCGAGAGGAGCCCGAGCCCGACCAGGGCGATCAGGATCTGCGGGGTGACCACCGCCGAGATGTCGAATTCCTCGCCGCTGTCGAAGACGCTGCCGAGACCCGCACCGACATAGGCGAAGACGAAGCCGCCCGGGATGATGCCGATGAAGGTCGCGATCGCGTAGGTGCGCAGCGACACGCCGAGGAAGGCCGGCACGATGTTGACCAGAAAGAACGGGAAGATCGGGATCAACCGCAGGGTCAGCATGTAGTTGAAGGCGTCTTCGCGGAAACCCGTCTCCATCGTCTTCAGCCAGGGGCCGGCCTGGGCACGCAGGGGCTCGCCGAGTGCCGTGCGCGCGATCAGGAATACGCCGACAGCGCCCATGGTCGCGCCCAGGACCGCGAACAGGGTCCCGAAGATGCCGCCGAACAGAAACCCGCCGGAAATCGTCAACACCGCCCCGCCGGGCAGGCTGAGGGCAACGGCGACGGCGTAGATCGCGATGTAGATCAGGAGTGCGGAAAGATAGTTCGCATCCCGGAAGGCGAGCAGGATTTCCCGGTTCTCCTGAAGCGCCTGGAAGGTCAGGTAGCGGTCGAGGCCGAAGGCGAAGACCGCCCCGATGGCGGCGAGAATAACCACCACCGGGATCAGCCGGGTGAGAGAGAAGCTCGCCTTCGTTTCCGCCGGCGCACCGGCTGCCGCGGCAGCCGACTGGGTGTCAGGGGTCGGTTCCATTGCAATCATGCTCCTTGAGGATCGGGCGCCGGCCGTCAGATCGGCAGCTTCTGCAGGAACCGGACGACGGACTTGGTCCGGTCGGAGAACAGGGTCGGCGTGTAGTAGCTGCCGGCGACCCGCTTGGAGACTTCCGACAGGGTCGGGTACGGCGCGATGACCGTCGCCATCTGGCCGATCTTCATGTTGTTGGAGATCGCCAGCACCCAGGGCATCAGAAGTTCGCCGGCATGGGCACCGACGATGGTGGCACCCAGGATCTTGCCGTTGGCGCGGGTGACGACCTTGATGAAGCCTTCGGTCTGGCGTTCGGCCTGGGCCCGGTCATTCTCGGCGAAAGACCAGCTCAACACCCGGATGCCGGCCTCGCCATGGGCCTTCTTGGCCTCCGCCTCTGACTTGCCGACATGGGCAAGCTCCGGATCGGTGAAGGTGACCCACGGGACGGCCTTGTAGTCGACCTTGGCCGGCATCTTGAACAAGGCACTGCGGATGATGATGCCCGCGTGGTACCCGGCCATGTGGGTGAACTGGTAGGAGCCGGCGACGTCGCCGATCGCATAGACGCTGCGGTTGGTGGTGCGCAGACCGGCATCGGTCTTGATGCCGCGCGGCGTGTAGTCGATGCCCGCCTTCTCGAGGTCGAGCCCGGCGACATTGGCCGCCCGGCCGACGGCGACCAGGAGGTGCGAACCGTCGATGCTCTCTTCCTTGCCGTCACGGTCGATGAACACGCGGACCCCGTTGCCCTGGCGTTCGACGCGCTTGACCCCGCTGTTCTCCAGGAGGTTGATCCCCTCCGCTAGGAAGCGCTGGCGCACGACCTCGACCGCGTCCGGGTCGTCCTTGCCGAGGATCGTTCCCTTCTCGATCTGGGTGACCTCGGCCCCCAGGCGACGATGGGCCTGCGCCATCTCCGACCCGATCGGCCCGCCGCCGACGACGATCAGGTGTTCCGGCCGTTCGGTCAGGTCGAAGATCGTCTCGTTGGTCAGGTACGCAACGTCGGCGAGACCGTCGATCGGCGGCACGAAGGCGCTCGACCCGGTGGCGACGACGATCTTGCGGGCGCGCACCGTGGTATCGCCGGCCTGGATCTCGGTCGGGCCGGTGAAGCGCGCCGCCTCCTGGATGATGATGACACCCAGCCCCTCGAAGCGCTCGACGCTGTCATGGGGGGCGATTGCGCCGATCACGCTGTGAATGTGGCCGTGGACCTTGGCGAAGTCGATCTCCGGCTCGTGACCGTTGACGCCGAAGACCGAGCCATGGCGCACGGTGTTGGCGGCATGGGCGGCGGCGATGATCGACTTCGACGGCACGCAGCCGTAGTTGAGGCAGTCGCCCCCCATCTTGCCGCGCTCGATGAGAACGACGCGGGCCCCCATCTGAACCGCACCGGCCGCCACGGAAAGCCCGCCGGAGCCGGCGCCGATGATGGCGATATCGGTTTCCAGAGCCTTTGCCATTGTCTTCATCCCCTCGTGTTCGATGCCGGTCGGCCGCACCGTCGGTGCCGATCGGGTCAACGCCGTCAGCCGAAGCCGCCGACGTGACGGGACTGAAGATGCAGGTGGGAGAGGAAGAAGAGAAATCGGCCGGGCCTATCCATTCAATTCCCGGCGTGATGTGGGGGATGGCGTTACATCGACCGCGGCCGACGCGAAGGCCGGGCGACTTCGGGCCAAATCTGTAGCACTTGTTTCAATTCAACTCGGACACATCGGGCAGCGGCTTCGACGACTTTTATTGGCTGCGGCCCCGGCCCTCGATCGCCCAGACCGCCTCGACGACGCCGCGGCGGTGGCAGACATACCGGTCGTAGAGGTTGATGGTCGTGTCGCCATGGCTCGGCCGGATGCGGACCTGATCGCCGATCGCCGGGCGTTCGGCCGGGTCTTCGACGGTCACGATGCCATGCTCCTCCCCGCCGAAGCGGAAAGAGGCGCTGGCGATCCCGACCACCGACGGCAGGCCCATGTCAACGCTGGCGCATTTCAGGCCCATGTCGATCGTCGCCATCTCCGGCTTCGGCCGCGACACGACCGTCGCCAGG
>CAYNIS010000237.1:0-6012 GCA_964397055.1 uncultured Rhodospirillaceae bacterium
GCTACGCCCACAAGAAAGTCGCCATCGATGGCGACTACCCGATCGACTGGGAAGCTGGCACCCTGGTGGTCGATGTCATCGACACCGCCGACCGGTCCGTCGTCTTCCGCGGCCACGCCTCCCGCGAAATCCTCGAAGACCTGCCAGTCGAGGAAAGGGTTCGGCGGATTGACGAAGGGGTCGCGGAAATCCTGGCCGGCTTCTTCAAGTAGGGACCGGGAGGGGGCCGCGGGGCAGTAACGCTGTTTTGTTTGTCCGCCTGGGATCGACCGAGGCGGCTGACGGCACCCGCCCTACCCCCGCCTTCCCACCAGCCGGAACTGGCCCGGGGTCTGGCCGGTGGCCTTCTTGATGGCCCGGGCCATGTGGGCTTGGTCGGAAAAGCCGCAGGCAGCGGCGATGGTGGAAAGCTGCTCCGTGCTTTCGCACAGCATCCGCTTGGCCGTCTCCACCCGCGCGCGCTGGATCGTTGCCATCGGACTGCACCCGAGTTGCTCCAGGAACAACCGGTGCAGGTGGCGCCGGTCCATGTGCACCCGTTTGGCCAGCTGCTCCACCGTCAGCCCATCGCCCAGTTCGTTCCAAATCACCGCCAGCGCCCGTTCCACCCTAGGGTTCCGGTGAGCCCGTGGACGGCTGCTCTGGCGGACGATGACCGAGGCGAAGGAAATCCGCACCGATTCCTTCGGCACCTCGCCCGTCAGCATGATGCCATCCAGCATGGCCGCCGCCTCCCAGCCCATGGAGAAATAGTCCATCTGGATGGAACTCAGCGGTGGCTCCATCGCCTCGCAAAACACTTCCTCGTTGCCCGCCCCGAGAACGAAGAGTTCGTCCCCTATCACCCGCCCGGCCTTTTCCGCCGCCAGATAAATGCGCGCCGCAAACTCGTCATCCGCACACACAACCCCGGTCCCGTCCGGCAGCCCCTTTACCCAATCCCGCCACTGTCCCTGCTGGCCGCCAACGTCTCTCCAGTCCCCGGATGGCGGCAACCCGGAGAAGAAACCCATCCATTCGCATCCCGCCGCCAGCGCCGCCTCCTCGACCGCCTGCCGGTACCGGTGGTGGTCCGACCGATCCGGGTGGGTTGAACCGAAGAACGCCAGCCGGTCGAGGCCCTGCTTCAGGAAATGGTCCGCTGCCAGACGCCCCACCGCCCGGAAATCCAGCTCCACGTTGCCCGCCCAGGCGGGAACCGGCGGCGGACAGCTCAGGAGAACCGTTGGCATGTGACTTTGGTGAATCATCTCCAGATGGGAGAGCGTTGGCACTCCCGTGATCTGCCCGTCGATGCCATAACCCGCCCCACGGGCCTTGTCGAAGAGCGGGGTCATCGGAAAGAAATACGGCAAACGCAACCGCCACCCACCTCGCTGACCCGCGTAAGCCTCGATCCCATTCAACACCCGCCGCAGGAAAGGCCGCTCCTGTACGCTGAATGGAATGCTGATCCAAGCTGCTTCCGCCGGTGGCATGTCCGTTATATTCAAAATCTTGTCCTGTGTGTTCAAGCCGAAACCGAGGGGATGCTGTATAGTGGAAATTCTTCCATCATCAATCCCCACCCTTGCCACCCGCTATGAAAAAGACCCTCCTCCTCACCCTCGCAGGCGCCAGTCTTCTGGGCCTCGCCGCCAACGCCGCCATTACCATGTATGCCGCCTGGGACCTCAACGAAGGTTCCGGCAGCACCACCACCCAGTACCAGCTTGGCACCGGGGAAACCTGGAATCAGGTGACGAACCCAGCGGCCAACCTGGCGGCCACCGCCTCAGACGCCTTCTCCACCGCAACTGGCCTTGCCTGGGGCACCGCCAGCACGGCTCCGAATTCAACCGCGTCCCTGTCCTTTGCCAACACCAACGGGCAAAACACGCTAGAAACGAACGTATCCGGTGCGGGCCTCGCCGGGACCGGAGCAAAAACTTTCGTCGCCTGGATCAACCTCAGCTCGACCGCCAACGACGACAGCTCGATTCTCGCCTATTCCCCCGGCGGCGGTGCCACCAATGGAGCGGATCTGCGGTTCTTGATCAACGGCAGCGGCCAACTGCGGGGAGAAGTCTCCGGCGGCTTCTTCCTCAACAACACCGTCGACCTTCGCGGTGACGGCTGGACCATGGTGGCGGCCATTTTCGACGGCAATACGACAACCTCGAAGTTCTACATCGGCGGCGTCGGTCTGCTTAACCCCACCTCGTCTTCGGCCCGTGCCATCGACACCGCCGGTACAGTGGTGGGAACTCCCCCCGCTGCCAATATCAACGTGATCATCGGGAACTACCAAGTCGCCAGCGGCTCTGGTGCCTTCGACGGCGGCATCGATATGGCGGCGATCTACACCGGCGCAGCCACCCTCGCGGAACTCGACGCCATCTACGCCAACGGCATCGCTGTCCCCGAACCCTCAACCTACGCCCTCATCGGCGGGGTGCTCGCTCTGGTTTGCGTGATGGCGCGCCGACGCTCCTGAACCGGCCCAGCCGTTCGATTTCACGACGGGCCCGTCCTGCTTGCGCGGGACGGGCCTTTTTTCAACCCCTTCATTACCCTATGCGCCGCATCTTCACTTGCTTCCTTCTCCTCGCGGCCCTGGCCGCGCAGGCCCAGCAACCCAATATCATCCTTTTTTATGTGGATGATCTCGGCTATGGGGACCTGGGTGCGTTCTGGCAGGACGGACGGGCGGCGGCGAAGAAGTTCGACACCCCGGCGCTGGACAAGATGGCGGCGCAGGGTGCCATGCTCACCCAGCACTACACCGCCGCACCTGTCTGCGCCTCGGCCCGGTCGTCGCTCCTGCAGGGCCGCCACCAAGGGCACGCCGACATCCGCGACAACCAGTTCGACGTCGGCCTGCCCGACACCCACAGCCTGCCGGGCGTCCTCCGTGCCGCCGGCTACCGTACCATCCACGTCGGCAAAGCCGGCCTGGCCGGTTCCGAGGGCTCCGTCAACCTCTCCGGCACCGGCTCGCAGAACCTCCCCGCGCACCCGCTGCACCGCGGTTTCGACCGTTTCTTCGGCTACCTTTTCCACGCCGACGGGCACGAACACTATCCGCGCAATGGAACCACCGACAAGGGGGCGTACATTTACGACAACTACCGGCAGGTCACCGACGCCTCGCTCGACCTCTACACCACCGACGTCTGGACCGCCTTCGCCAAGCAGGCCATCATCGACGAGGTCAACGACGGCGACAGCCAGCCGTTTTTCGTCTACCTCTCCTACGAAACCCCGCACTTCAAGATGCAGCGCCCGGCCGTGGCCTATCCCGGAGAGGACCTGGTCGGCGGCAACCACGCCTACGGCCTGACGGGCGGCATCCAATGGACCACCGCCATCGACGGCAGCGGACGGGTCCGCTACGCCAGCACGGCCAACGGCACCGGCACGGTCGACGGCTATACCCACCCGGACATTTCCGGCAGCTGGACGTCGATCGAAAAGCAGCATGTGGGCATGATCCGGCGTATCGACAACTCCATCGCCGACATTCTCCAGTTGCTGGACGATCTCGGCATCGACAACAACACGATCTGCGTCTTCTCAAGCGACAACGGCCCGCACAACGAAGACGGGCAGGACCCGCGCAATTTCGATTCCTACGCCAACCTGGAGGGCATCAAGCGCGACATTTGGGAGGGAGGCATCCGCGCCCCCACCATCGTGCGCTGGCCGGGCAACATCGCCGGGGCCACCGGCGACGAAAACAACATCGCCGAGATCGACTACCCCTCGGGTGCTTGGGACTGGATGCCAACCTTTGTCGAGGCGGCAGGCATCACCGCGCCCGCCTGGTGCGACGGGGTCTCCCTTCTGCCGACACTGACCGGGAATGGAACCCAGCGCGACAAAGGATACCTTTATTTCGAGTACTACCACAACGGCTCCACGCCCAATTACTCCCAGTTCCCCAACCACAAGGGCAAAAAACGACGGCAGACGCAGGCCGTCCGCATCGGCGACCACATGGGCGTGCGGGTGGACATCGGGTCGATCAACGACGCTTTCCGGATCTACGACGTTACAACCGATCCCGGACAGGCAGTCAACCTCGCCGGCGCTCTCCCCGCCCTCGAGCTGCAGATGCGCGACCTGGCCATCCAGGCACGCCGCCCCGGCGCAGTCAGTCGCTCCTACATCGACAACGCCAACGTCCCCGGCGTGGCCAACCCGCCGGCCGGTGCCGTCGATTACACCGTGCACGAAGGCGCCTGGACCTGGGTCCCGGAATTCCGCGACCTGCCGGTGGCCGCCTCCGGTTCCGTGCCCAACCTCGACCTCTCCGTGCGCACCCGCGACGACGATGTCGGCATCCTCTTCAGCGGCTACATCGAGGCGCCCGCCACCGGCACCTACACGTTCTACCTCGAATCCGACAACGGCAGCGACCTCTTCATCCACGACGGGCACGTGGTGGCCAACGACTACAATTTCACCGGCGCGGAGCGTAGCGGAACGATCAACCTGGAGGCTGGCTGGCATTCCTTCCGCCTCTACTACCGCCACACCACCGGTGCCCACAGCCTCTCCCTGAAGTGGAGCGGTCCCGGCTTCGCCAAGCAGCCCGTGCCCGACAACGCCTTCGAGGTGTCCGGCCCCCCCGACCCGGAACCGGTGGCGGCCGACGACAGCGCCACCGTCCTCGCCGGATCCTCCGAGCTCGTCGACGTCCTCGCCAACGACACCGACGACGGCCTGCCCGCCGCGCTCGGTATCACCGCCGTCGATACGCCGCTGGCCGGCAGTGCGGTTATCACCAGCGACCAGATCCAGTACACCCCCGACGCCGGGTTCTACGGCACCGATGTCTTTGGCTACACCATCAGCGACTCGCAGTACCAGGACTCCGCCACGGTGACGGTCGATGTGGTCTACTTCGACGACTCGGAGATCTGGCTGCCACTGGACCACGTCGGCGGGTTCACCGTGACCGAGGCGGGCGGTCTCGACCTCGGCACGGTCCAAGGCTTCAGCGATGCCGCCGCTCCCTGGGTGGCCGGCTACTCCGGCAAGGCCGTCGAGCTGAATGGCACCTCGCAGAATATCCTCCTCGACGATGCCTACACCCCGCCCACCGGTTCGTCCGCCCGCACGGTCACCGCCTGGATCAAGACCACCGGCACGGGCGCCATCGTCGCCTGGGGCTCCGTCAGTACCTCCAACAAGTGGTTCTGGCGGCTTGAAAACGACCTCGCCGGCACCGGCGCCCTGCGCATCGAGGTCGAAGGCGGCTTCCTGCGCGGGGCCACCGACCTGCGCGACGGCCAGTGGCACCATGTCGCTCTGGTCGTTCCCGACGGCGCCAGCGACGTCTCCCAGTGCCGGCTCTACGTCGATGGCAGCGAGGACACGCCCTACACTTTCGACGCTCAGGCCATCAACACCACCGCCACCCAGGTCGCCATCGGCAAAGACAGCCACAACCCGGCACCCCGCTACTTCCCGGGCGCCATCGACGAGGTCCGCATCTACAAGCGCGCCCTCAGCCCGAGCGAAATCGCCACGGAGGCCGCCCTCGGCAACCAGGTCGATGCCGCCTGGCACCGCGCTTTCTTCGGCCCGGACGCCGTCGACTGGTACGCGCAGGACGACAACGACGGCTTCGACCGCTTCCTCGAAATGGCCCTCGGCGGCAATCCCCACCGCGAAGACCGCGGCCTTATCGAGCCCGCCCTCGCCATCGACCCGGTCACCGGCGACGTCACCCTCACCTACCGCCGCCGCACGGCTGCGGTCTTCCCGCTGAATTACACCGTGCTGATATCGAACGACCTCATCGATTGGTCCACGCTGACCGGCAGCGAGATCTTCTCCAGCGTGATCGACGCCGACGCCTTCCTTGAGGAGGCGGTTTTCCGGTCGAACGCCAGCATTGCCGACGAACCGGCCCAGTTCATAAGGCTGCGGGTCGAGCCGACGCCCTAGAGGCCTCCGGCACGGTCGTCGCGCTCCCCGCGGCCGCGTTGCAGCGCTTCATCAAAGTCCGCCAGCTCCGCTTCT
>CAYNIS010000238.1:0-5973 GCA_964397055.1 uncultured Rhodospirillaceae bacterium
TTCTCCGCCCCCGCCGATATGCCGGGACGCGCAGACGGCGGTGCTGCGGGGTCCCCTGCGTTCAGGTCCATGGCCATGGCATGATCTCTCGTCCCCCGACCCCGACGTGCCCGGATCTCGCGACACCGGCCACCCCCCTTGAGGCTGGGGGGTTCTAGACCGAAATCCCGATGACCCGCAAACCAACTGTCGGTCGGCGGCTTCCGGGGCGCCGTGGGGCATCCCGCCTTCCGCGTTCAACAGGGCGATCCGGTGCCGGCTCCCATTTTGACCTTGCAGTCGATTCGCTATCACCTCGGGGCACGCGACCTCCTGGTCGATGCGGAGATGATCGTCGCCCCCGATGACCGCTTGGCGCTGGTCGGCCGCAACGGCTCGGGCAAGTCGACGCTGCTGAAGATCGCCGCCGGGCGTCTCGCCGCCGATGACGGCAGCCGCTTCGTCGAGCCGGCGGCCCGCATCGCCTATCTGCCCCAGGCGCCGGATTTCGGGGGGGCTGCGACGGCTCAGGCGGCGGTCGCCGGCCACCTGCCGGCGGACGATGCCGATGCCCATTACCGGGTGGATGCCATCCTGGACGAACTCGGCGTGCCGCGCGATGCGGTGCCGTCGACGCTTTCCGGCGGGGAGGCGCGCCGGCTGGCGCTGGCCGCGGCGCTCGTCGCCGACCCTGACGTCCTCTTGCTGGACGAGCCGACCAACCACCTCGACCTGCCGACCATCGCTTGGCTGGAGGAGCGCGTCGCCCGCTTCCGCGGGGCGGTGGTCACGATCAGCCACGACCGCCGTTTCCTGGGCCGCGTCAGCCGCGCCGTCCTGTGGCTGGACCGGGGCCGCGTGCGTCGGCTCGACCAGGGTTTCGACGCGTTCGAGGACTGGATGGAGAAGGTGCTGGAGGAAGAGGCGGTCGCCGACGCCAAGCTCGCCAAGTTCATCGCCGAGGAGACCCGCTGGTCGCGCGAGGGCATCAGCGCCCGCCGGCGGCGCAACCAGGGCCGTCTGCGCCGCCTCAACGGCCTGCGCGAGGAGCGCGCGGCCGCGCTCAAGACCGGCACGGCCGCGGCCCTGACCGCGACCACGGCCGGGCCGTCGGGCAAGATCGTGGTCGAGGCCAAGGGCCTGGCCAAGGCCTATGACGGCCGTCCGGTGATCGGCGACTTCTCGACCCTCATCCAGCGCGGCGACCGGGTCGGCATCATCGGTGCGAACGGGGCCGGCAAGACCACGCTGGTGAAGCTCCTGACCGGCGAACTGGCGCCTGATGCGGGCAGCGTGCGCGTAGGTGCCAATGTCGAGCGCGCGCATCTCGACCAGACCCGCGCCAGCCTCGACCCGACCGCGACGGTGGCGGAGACCCTGTGCCCGGGCGGCGGCGATCAGGTGATGGTCAACGGCCGCCCCCGCCACCTGATGGGCTATCTGAAGGACTTCCTGTTCGACCCGGCGCATGCGTCGAGCCCGGTCGAGGCGCTGTCGGGCGGCGAGCAGAACCGCCTGATGCTGGCCCGGGCGCTCGCCCAGCCCTCCAACCTCCTGGTGCTGGACGAACCGACCAACGACCTCGACATCGAGACGCTGGACCTCTTGCAAGACTTCCTCGGCGAGTACGAGGGCACGGTGCTGCTGGTCAGCCACGACCGCGACTTCCTCGACCGGGTCGTCACCTCGACCATCGTGGTCGAGCCGGGCGGGCGGCTGACCGAGTATGCCGGCGGCTTCACCGACGTTGTCGCCCAGGGTGGCGAGGTTCCTGGTGGCAGTGCTGCCGGACGCGCGCGCAAGCCGCCGCGGGCGGCGAAGCCGGGCCAGGCGGCGGCGAAGCCCGATCAAGCGGCGGCGGAGGCCCGACCGGCCGGACGCCAGCGCAAGCTGTCCTATGGCGATCAGCGTCGCCTCGATGCCCTGCCGGGGGAGATCGCCGCCCTGGAAGCGGAGATCGCGGCGGACGAGACGGCCCTGGCCGATCCCGACCTCTACGCCCGCGACCCGATTAAGTTTGACAAACTGTCGACGGGACTGGTCGATCGGCGCGGCCGGCTCGAGGCGCTCGAACACGAGTGGCTGGAGCTTGAGTTGAAGCGAGAGGCGCTCGGGAACGACGCCGGCTGAGGGTCCATCTGCGATGTCCGACTATGACACGCTTCTCGACGTACCCTCGCTGACCCAGCTTGAAGAGACCCTGGGCGCGGAGACCATGGCGGAACTGTTGACCGTCTTCGTCGAGGACTTGGTCGAACGCTCGCCCAAGCTCCTCGACCTCATCGAGGCCGGCGACCACGCGCAAGGGGCGCTGGAGGCGCATGCGCTCAAGGGCAGTGCCGGCAATTTCGGGGCGCTGGCACTGGCCGAGCATTACCAGTTGGTCGAGGACGCCTGCCTTGCCGCCAAGGTCCAGGAGGCGCTGACCCTCGCCCTCGACTCCCCGCCGCTGATCGACGACACGGTCGCGGCGTTCAAGGCCAAGGGCATGATGCCCTAGCGCGTGTTCCAGCGATGTGGACCCACATCGCGGTTCGGAACGCGCGCCAACCAATTGAGTTTGAGCATTTTCCGAAAGAAGATGCTCAAGCGCGTGTTCCAGCGATGTTGACCCACATCGCGGTTCGGAACGCGCGCCAACCAAGTGAACCTGAGCATTTTCCGAACCGCCGGCCCGGTTCCGTCCGGCTGGAAAAAGCTCTAGGTGACGCCTGTTTCCGGCCTCAACCCCAGAAGCTGGCCTCGGGCGGGTGGACCAGGGTGGTCGCGTATTTCAGGCCCGGGTCCCGGTCGTGGGCGAGCAACAGCGGCCCGTCGAGATCGACGAAGCGGGCCCCTTGCGCCACCAGGGTCGCCGGCGCCATCGCCAGCGACGTTCCCACCATGCAGCCGACCATCAGGTCGAAGCCGCGTTCGACCGCCGCCGCCTTCAGCTTCAGGGCTTCGGTGAGGCCGCCGGTCTTGTCCAATTTGATGTTGATGACCTGATACTTGCCGACCAGCGCGTCGAGCGAGCCGACGTCGTGGCAGGCCTCATCCGCACCGATCGGCACCGGGCTCTTGAAGTCGGCGAGCATGGCGTCGTCGCCGGCGGGCAGCGGCTGTTCGATCATCTCCACCCCGAGATCGGCGAAGGCCGGGGCGAAGTCGTGCAGGTGGGCCGGCGTCCAGGCCTCGTTGGCGTCGACGATCAGCCGCGTGCGCGGCGCGTTCTCGCGGATCGCGCGGACGCGGTCGAGGTCACCCTCCCCGGTCACCTTGAGTTTCAGGAGCGGCAAGAGCGCGTGGCCGCGCGCCTGGTTGGCCATCGCCTCCACGGTGTCGAGGGAGATCGTGAAGGCGGTGTTGACCGGCACAGGGGGCGCGAGGCCGGCCAGGTCCCAGACCCGCTTGCCGGCGGCCTTGGCCTCCCAGTCCCAGAACGCGCAGTCGATGGCGTTGCGCGCCGCCCCGGCCGGCATGGCTTCCTGCAGGCCCTCCCGGTCGAGGCCGTCGGCGATCGCCGGGGCCATCGCCTCGATCGCGGCGGCAACACCGTCGACGGTCTCGCCATAGCGGGCGTAGGGCACGCATTCACCGTGACCGACGATGCCGTCCCGTTCGACGGTGGCGACCACCACCACCGCTTCGGTGCGCGCCCCCCGCGAGATGCGGAAGGTGCCCATCATCGGGAAGGTTTCTCGGCGAACGCTCAGGACGCTGCCGTTGCCTGTGCCTGCGGCCATTCTTGCTGCACTCGATCGATGATGTTGGAGACACCTTTGCGTACCGGATCGCTGGCGGGAAGGCCATACCGGTCCTCCAGCCCCTTGAGGAAGGCGTCCGCCTCGCCCTCGTCCAGGGACGCGGTGTTCACGGAAAAGCCGATGACCTTGGCGGCCGGGTTGGTCAGCCGGGCCACCGTCTCGTGCGCCGCGATGCAGTCCGCGATGTCGGGCATCGGCCGGCCCGGCAGGCCACGCATATGCGGGCGGCCGGGCTCGTGGCACATGACCATGGCGTCGGGCTGGCTGCCGTGGACCAGGCCCGTGGTGACCCCCGCATAGGACGGGTGCAGGACCGACGCCTGGCCCTCCACCACGTCCCAGTGATCCGGGTCGTTGGCCGGGCACAGGGTCTCGATCGCGCCGGAAATGAAGTCGGAGACGACGGCATCCACCGACAGGCCGGAGCCGGCGATGAAGATGCCGGTCTGGCCGGTGGCGCGGAAGCTGACCTTCATGCCCCGCGCCTTCATCTCCCGTTCCAGTGCCAGTGCGGTGAACATCTTGCCCAAGGAACAGTCGGTGCCGACGGTGAGCAGGCGCAGGCCCGGGCGCTTGTCGCCGGTGCCGATCGGGAAGGTCTCGGTCGGGTGGCGCACGTCGAACAGCTGGCGGCCGTGCTTGGCGGCCGTCTCGACCACCACCGGCAGGTCGGTGATCTTGGAATGCAGGCCGGAGGCGAGGTCGAGGCCGAGTTCCAGCGCCTTGATCATGGTCGCCTGCCAGTCGGCGCCGAAGGTGCCGCCGCGGTTGGCGACGCCGAGGATCATCGTCTTCGCCCCCTTGGCGACCGCTTCCTCCAGCGTCACGTCCGGAATGCCGAGATCGGCCTTGCAGCCGGCCAGGCGCAGCTGACCCACACACCATTCCGGGCGCCACACCTTGACCCCGTTTGCGGTCTTCGCGGCGAGCTGGTCCGGCGCGTCGCCCAGGAACAGGAGATAGGGGTGCTTGATGTCCAGCACGGCTGAAGGCCTCCCTCGACCCGGTGGGGTGTCATAACGGTGGTGGTTCTTGTCGCCGATTATTTTGGCGCGATCGAAGGCCCCCGGGGAAGCAGATTGCATGCCATGCGGGCAACGGAGAGCCATGCCCCCGGCGTCAGCGCCGCCAGAATGCCGGGTTCAACAGCACCAGGACCGTGAAGAACTCCAGCCGGCCGAGCAGCATGGCGAGGCTCAAAGACCATTTGGCGGCATCGGGCAGCGGCGCATAGGTGCCGGCCGGGCCGATCACCGGCCCCAGGCCCGGGCCGACATTGGCAACCGCCGCCGCCGCCCCGGACATCGCGGTCAGGAAGTCGAGCCCCTGGGCCGCCACGACGACGCCGAACAGCAGCACCAGGGCGAAGAACACGAAAAGATAGCTCATCACCGACAGCATGATTTCCGTGTTCACCGGCTTGCCGCCGTATCTGAGCGGCATCACCCGGTTCGGGCTGAAGGCCCGGTCGAGCTGGACGCGCAGCACCATGAACAGGATCTCGAATCGAAACACCTTCATGCCGCCGGTGGTCGACCCGGTGCAGCCGCCGATCATCGTCAGCATGAAGAACAGGGCGACCATCGCGGCCCCCCATTCGGTGTAGTCGGCGGTCGAATAGCCGGTCGTGGTGATGATCGACGTGACGTTGAACACGGCATGGCGGAATGCGTCGTGCAGCCCGACATCGCTGGTCATGACGCGCCACAGTCCGACCGCGATCGAGGTCGCCGCGACGATGGCGAGGAAGCGACGGACCTGGCTGTCCTTCCAGATCGCGGTCACGTCGCCCTTCAGGAACGAGATCATCCGCACGAAGGGCAGCGAGCCGGCGATCATGAACAGGATCACGGTCCAGTGGATGACCGGTTCGTCCCAGTTGCCGATCGAGCCGGAGGAGGTCGAGAAGCCGGCGGTGGCGACCGCGGTCATCGCATGGCAGACCGCGTCGAACATCTCCATGCCGCCGGCGCGCAACGCCGCGATACAGGCGACCGTGAGGCCGAGATAGATCAGGCTGATCGAATGGGCGAGGTCGGCGATCCGCGGCACCACCTTGTCCGACCGGTCGGAGCTTTCCGACCGGAACAGATGCATGCCGCCGACCGACAGGAACGGCAGGATGGCGATGCCGACCGCGATGATGCCGATGCCACCCAGCCATTGCAGCAGGGCCCGCCACATCAGGATGCCGCGCGGCGCGCCCTCAGGGTCGGTGAGGACCGTCGCCCCGGTCGTGGTCAGGCCC